>JASFKE010000139.1:0-8433 GCA_050118795.1 Desulfobacteraceae bacterium
CCGTTGAAAATGCGGGAGAGCCCCATAGTCGAGGCGACCGGAGGTGAAGCCGTAGCACAACTACTGCGATCCTCCGGCAACGAAGGATATGGGGCTCTCCCGCATTTTCAACCGGCGTAGATGGAGCATTTTCTTACGCTCATCGCCGCCTCCTGCAAAGCTTCGGCAAAGGTGGGGTGCCCGTGTATGGTGCGGGCAATATCTTCGGAGCTGGCGCCAAACTCCATGGCCAGCACGCACTCGGCGATCATGTCGGCCGCGCGCGGTCCGATGATGTGAACGCCTAATATACGGTCGGTCTTGGAGTGGGCGATGAGTTTGACAAAGCCATCGCTCTCGCCCATGCAGCGTGCCCGGCCGGCGCCGGTGAAGGGGTAGCTGCCTATGCAATAAGGGATCCCGCGCTCTTTGGCGTGTTCTTCGGTCAGCCCCACGGAAGCCACCTCGGGCGCGGTATACACCACTGCCGGGATGGTATCGTAGTTGACCTCACCGGCCCTGCCGGCCATGGACTCCACGGCGGCGATACCTTCGGCCGAAGCCTTGTGGGCCAGCATGGGGCCGGGCACCAGGTCACCGATGGCATAGATGCCGGGGACATTGGTTTGGCAGCTCTCGTCCACCCGGATTTGGCCGATGCCTTCATCTAATTGGATCCCCACCTCTTCAAGGCCCAATCCCGATATGTTGGGGCGGCGCCCAACGGATACCAGCAGGCGATCGAAGCTCAGGCGCTCTTGTTTTCCTTGGGCGTCGACGGTGACCGCCACTTTTTTACCATCTGCAGCGGCCTCTACCACCTGTGTATTGAGCCTGAAGTCGAAACCCTGTTTTTTCAAAATACGTTCCAGGGTGCGCCCCACCTGGCCATCCAGGGTGGTGCCGATTTTGGGCAGCATTTCGACCACCGTCACCTTGGCTCCCAGTCGCATCCAGACGGATCCCAACTCCAGGCCGATATAACCGCCTCCAACGATGCCCAGGTGTTCCGGAACCCTGTCAAAGGCCAATGCTTCGGTGGAGCTGACAATCTGTTGGCCGTCAAATGCCATTGCGGGAACGTCTATGGGCGATGATCCGGTGGCCAGCAATATGTTTTTAGCTGTCAGGATCTTCGGCGCCCCATCCCCGGTTTCAACGGCCACTTTGTCCGGACCCGCCAACCGCGCCGTTGCGTGAAGGATCTCCACCTTGTGATTTTCCAGCAACTGTCGCACATTATGGGTCAGGTCGGCCACCACCTTATCTTTGCGCGCCATCATGGCCGGCAGGTCCACGCTGACGTTTTCCATCCGGATGCCGTGAAGGGGAAAATGGTGCCGTGCCAGATGGAAGTATTCGCTGGAATCCAGCAGCGCTTTGCTGGGGATACAGCCCACGTTCAGGCACACGCCGCCCAGGCGGGACGCTTTTTCAATACAAACGGTTTTGAGACCCAGTTGGGCAGCGCGCACGGCGGCCACATAGCCGCCCGGTCCGGACCCGATAATAATCACATCATAGTCGGCCATGTTACACCTCCAATAGCAAGCGTTCGGGATTTTCTATGAGCTCTTTGATCCGTTTGAGAAAGGTGACCGCCTCGCGTCCGTCCACGATGCGATGGTCGTAGGACATGGCGACGTACATCATTGGGCGAACGACAATCTGGTCGTCCACCACCACCGGCCGCTTTTCGATGCGATGCATCCCCAAAATACCGCTTTGGGGCATATTGAGAATGGGGGTGCTCAGTAGCGAGCCGTAGACGCCGCCATTGGAGATGGTAAAGGTGCCGCCCTCCAGGTCGGCCAACTCCAGGCGATTATCGTTGATCTTTTTGACATAGTCCACAATGGCTTTTTCGATCTGTGCAAAACCAAGTTTTTCAGCATGTCGAATGACGGGCACCACCAGACCTTTTCCCGATCCGATGGCCACGCCAATGTGCTGGTAGTTGTGGTAGACAATCTCATCGCCCTCCACAAAGGCGTTGATTTCGGGAGTTTGCTTCAATGCGGCGACACAGGCTTTGACGAAAAAAGACATGAATCCCAATGAGACGTCATACCGCTCTTTGAAACGCTCCTTGTACTTGGCCCGCTCGGTCATCACACGGCTCATGTCGATGTCATTGAAGGTGGTCAGCATGGCGGTGTTCTGCTTTGCAGCCACCAGCCGGGCGGCGATACGTTTTCGGATCGGTGTCATCTTTTTGCGCAGTTCGGCCGGGGGGGCTTCGATTTCAAGCTCGGCGGGCGGCAGGCACGCTTCGGGCATCCCAGCCGGGGCTTGCTCCAGATGCAGGAGCACATCGCCTTTGGTAATACGTCCACCCGGTCCGGTACCCTGGATCTTGCGGATATCCAGATGTTTCTCTGCGACCAAACGGCGCACGGCCGGCGACAGCGGCGCATCCGTGGCATTGGCGGCGGCAGCCGTCACGGCAGGGTGTGGCGCCGGGGCCGGGGCGCTCTTCGCTCCTGGCGTCGGTTGCGCCGGCGCCGGCTTCACATCCTGGGCCGCCGGGTCGATGCTCCCCACTACGGCGCCAATGGCGACCGTTTCATCCACATCCACAACAATTTTCAGCACACCGGCCACTTCCGCCGTCACTTCCAGGGTAACCTTGTCGGTTTCAATCACAAAAAGGGGCTCATCTTTGGCGACCAGCTCCCCATCTTGTTTGAACCACTGGGCCAATATTGCCTCTTGTACCGACTCACCGACATGAGGAACTTTTACCTCAACTGTCATACCCACTCCTTTGAAATTGGTTATGAAACACCCACCCTATTATCTTTCAAGGGTCCCACAGCCTCATCGGAAATGGCGTTCTGTTGCTGCCTGTAGACATTGGGGAACCCGGTGGCCGGACTGGCCGCCGCCGGCCGGCCGATATAGGTCACCGTTTTGCCGACGATCTCGTCCAACTGCGGCCTCACAAATTGCCAGCCGCCCATATTCTCCGGCTCTTCCTGCACCCAGCACCATGACTCAGCGTGTCGATAGTGATCCAGCACCGCTTTGAGGGCATCTTTGGGAAACGGGTAGAACTGCTCCAGGCGAACGACGGCAATATCTTTACAGTGGGTATCTTGGCAGCGTTGAATCAATTGGTAGTAGATTTTGCCGCTGCACAGAATCACTTTGGTTGCTTTGTATGGTTTTTTAGGGTCATCCAGCACCATGGAAAAGGCCCCGCCGCTCAGATCGGAAACCGTCGAAACGGCCTTGGGATGGCGCAACAGGCTCTTGGGTGTCATGATTACCAAAGGTTTGCGGTAGTTTGATTTGACCTGGCGCCGCAGCAGGTGGAAGTACTGCGCCGGTGTGGTGAGATTGCAGACCTGCATATTGTCATCGGCGCACAATTGTAAAAAGCGTTCCAGCCGCGCACTGGAATGTTCCGGGCCCAGTCCCTCCCAACCGTGGGGCAAGAGCAGCACCAGGCCGCAAAGGCATTGCCATTTGGTTTCACCGCTGGCGATAAAAAGATCGACAACGCCCTGGGCATTGTTGACAAAGTCCCCGAACTGGGCCTCCCAAAGGGTCAACCCTCCGGGGTGGGACAAGGCGTAGCCGTATTCAAACCCCAGCACCCCCGATTCGGCCAACAAACTGTTGTGGGCGTGGTAGGCGGCTTGCTGGTCATCGAGGTTGTTGAGCGGCACATGCCGCGCCCCGGTTTGACGGTCAAAGAGCACGCTGTGCCGTTGACTGAAGGTTCCCCGCTGGCAGTCCTGGCCGCTCAACCGAACGGGCACCCCTTCAGCAAGCAGGCTCGCAAAGGCCAGGGCCTCTGCATTGGCCCAGTCAATGCCGCCTTTTTCGACACCCTCAAGGCGGCGGCGCAGCAGCATCTTGATTTTGTTGTGAGGGGTAAAATCCGGCGGCAGGGTGTTGAGCTTTGCGGCCAGGGCCGACAGGGTCTCTGCGCTGACGGCGGTCTTGGCAGGGGCGTAGGTGTAGCGGCCGCTATAGCCCTCTTGCTCTTTAAAGGTGCCCGGCTGGGGAAAAAGACACGAGGTGCCGTGCACCTGCCTGTAGGCCGCTTCCAAAACAGCGGCGGCTTCACTCTCCAGAGCGGGCAGGTGGCTGTTGTCGATGACGCCCTCGGCTTCCAGTTGTTGTGCATACAACAGATGGACAGAGGGCCGCTCTTTAACGCGGTCGTACATCTGGGGCTGGGTAAAGTAAGGCTCATCGCCTTCGTTGTGGCCGTAGCGGCGGTAGCATACCAGATCGATGACCACATCTTTGGAGAAGTGGTTGCGATACTCGGCCGCCAGCCGGGCCACGTGGACCAGGGATTCGGGGTCTTCGCCATGAACATGAAAAACGGGCACCATCAACATTTTGGCCACATCGGTGGAGTAGCGGGTGGAGCGGGCGTCCTCGGGCAGGGTGGTGTAACCGATCTGGTTGTTGATCACCACATGAATGGTGCCGCCGGTGGTGTAGCCGGACAACTGGCTCATATTCAAGGTTTCAGCGACGATACCCTGTCCGGCAAACGCCGCGTCTCCATGCAACAGCAAGGGCACCACCTGGTTGCGGCTCTCATCCCGGGATAACTGCTGACGCGCCCGCGCAATGCCCTCGACCACGGGGTCAACCGCCTCCAGATGGCTGGGATTGTTGACCAGACAGGCCAAGATGGCGCCTTCCGCGGGCAGATCGATCTGGCCCAGAAAACCGTTGTGATATTTGACGTCGCCGTCGCCGATGAGGTGACCGGCATCATAGCAGGTTTCAAATTCGGCAAACAGATCCTCCAGGGGTTTGCCCAAAATATTGGCTTGCACATTGAGCCGGCCGCGGTGGGCCATGCCCATGATGATCTCTTTGGCGCCCAATTGGGCCAAACGCTGAAACAGGGTGTCCAGCATGGGGATCAAAGCATCCCCGCCCTCCAGAGAGAAACGGGTGACCGCCTGGTATTTTTTATTGAGAAACCGCTCCAGCATGGCGGTGCTGGTCAATTTTTCCAATATCCGTTTACGGGCGGCCTCATCCAGCCGCGGCTTATTGCGCACCGGCTCCATGCGCTCCTGCAGCCAGCTGCGCTCATCCGGATCCTGCAGATGCATGTACTCCACGCCGATACTGCGGCAGTAGGTCTGTTTTAGTATTTGAAGGATCTCTTTGAGAGATGCCTGCTCCACAAATGAGAACTGCGGGGTGGCAAACAGGGTTTCGAAATCATCCCCGCCCAGTCCGAATTCAGCCAGGTCGAGCATGGGGTGAGCAGTTGGGCAGGCGCTCAGCGGATCCATACAGGCCAGCAGATGGCCGAGATCGCGAAACCGATTTATCAGTTCAGCCACTTGTGCGGCCGAAGGATCTTCGCATGTCGTCTCAGCCTGGCCGGTGGTCTGCAGCCCGATGTCGAATCCATTGAAAAAAATCTGCCACTGTCGATCCACTGATTGCGGATCGGCTTTGTATTTCTGATATTGGGCATCCAAATAGTCGAGGTTCATGGCTTCAGGTATGGTCATGGCCCTGCCTTTATCTTAGCTGCGCCCCAACTTCTGCAGGTCCTCTCAGAAAGCGGTTCGCTCAGCCTTTTGTCGACGACAATATCGTGGTTGAAATAATTACATGGATATATGGCTGATAAAAATCATAAGTAAAAGGCTGGATAGTGTCAATTGTAAATAACCCTTGTGAAGCCAAGGCAGACTCAGATATATTATACTCCGCAGTTGTATAAATGCAGATGGGGGACAGTTTGCGAAATCACTATTGCATGGAGATTACAGGTGCTGATCCCACTTGAAAACGAGTGTTGGAACTTATTGCACAAAGTCGACATGCCGGATCACATCAAAGCGCACTCATGCCTGGTGTGCCGGGTGGCGCTGGTGCTGGCCGACGGCCTGATCGCCGCCGGCGTCGGCATCGACCGCAAACTGGTCTGCGCCGCTGCCCTGCTCCACGACATCACCAAGCCCCGCAGCTTTAAAACAGGTGAAAACCATGCCCAGACCGGCGGCTTGTACCTTGCCGGACTTGGATTTCCCGAAGTAGGCGAAATCGTGCGGCAGCACGTGATGCTGGACCGCTATTTCGCGGGAGAGCATCCCGATGCGGCGGAAATCGTCAACTATGCCGACAAACGCGTGCTGCATGACCGGGTGGTCCCGCTGGACGACCGCATGGCCTATATCCTCAAGCGCTATGCAAAGACCGGGGAGCGCCGCAGATTGTTCAACATCCTGTGGGATCAAACCCGGGTATTGGAGAAGCGAATCTTCGCCTATCTCACCTTTCATCCGGACATCATCCCGCCCGACCTGCTGGATGCCGCGTTGTTAACCCCATAACCATTAATCGCATGGAGGCCTTAAAAATGCCCCAGAAAATTTTAATCGTCGGTGCCGTCGCGCTTGGTCCCAAGGTTGCCTGCCGGGTCAAACGCCTCAATTCTAATGCTCAAGTGACCATGATCGACCGGGATAACCATATTTCCTACGGTGGATGCGGTATTCCGTATTTTGTGGGGGGTGATGTTCCAGAGATCGACGGCCTTCGATCCACCAGTGCCCACGTGCTTCGCGATGCGAAATTTTTCGAGCAGGCCAAAGGGGTGCGGGTGCTCACAAGTTGCGAGGCATTGGCCATCGATCGGCGCAAGAAATCTGTTCGAGTGCGGTTTATCGACACGGGTGCCCAGGCGGCGCTCGACTATGACAAACTGGTGCTGGCCACCGGCGCCGTTCCGGTTGTGCCGCCGTTGCCCGGCAACGACCTGCCCGGTGTCACACAAGTGGCCGATCTTCACCACGCCCAGCATATCAAAGAGCTCATCGCAAAGGGGAAGATAAATCGGGCGGTGGTCATCGGCGCAGGTGCCATCGGCATCGAAATGGTTGAAGCGCTCACCGACTTGTGGGATGTCGAGACCACCTTGGTGGAGATGCAGAACCAGGTGCTGCCCATGGCTGTCGGTCCGGACATGGCCCGGGTGCTCCAGCGTCACTTGCAAGAGCGGGGTGTCACCGTCAAACTGTCGCACCGGCTGATTCGGATCCTCGGCAAACCGGACACAGGGGTTACCGGCGTGGAGACATCGGGCGGCACCATCGACTGCGACCTGGTGGTTCAAGCCGTCGGAGTTCGGCCCAACACCTCCCTGGCCCGGGAGGCAGGCCTGGCGGTGGGAGCCACGGGCGGCATTCTGGTAGACGACCATTTGCGCACCACCGACCCCGATATTTACGCCGGCGGTGACTGTATAGAAGTATCCCATCTGGTTTCCGGCCATCGCTGCCACTTCTCTCTGGGATCCCTGGCCAACCGCCAGGGCCGGGTGATCGGCACCAACCTGGCCGGCGGCCAAGCTCGATTTACGGGCGCGGTGGGCAATTTCTGCCTGAAGGTGTTCGACATGGGGGTGTTTCGCGCCGGACTGACCGAAAAGGAGGCCCGGGCGACCGGTTTCGACCCGGTGGCCACCGTCGTGGCCCAAGCCGACAGAGCCCATTTCTACCCGACCCAAAAGATGATGCTGATGAAACTGATCGCCGATCGCAGCCGACGCCAGGTGATCGGAGTGGAGGCCATCGGTCCGGATGGAGATGCCGTCAAGGCCCGGGTGGACGCCGTTGCAGCTCTTTTACCGCACCGTCCCACCATCGATGAGATCGCAAATCTGGAAGTGGGCTACTCCCCGCCCTTCGCCTCAGCCATGGATATCGTAAACACCGTTGCCAATGCCCTGGAGAACACCATTGATGGATTGCACGTCCCCATGGATGCCATGGAATTTGTCGAGGGCTTCTGCACCGACCCCGGGGCCCGGGTGCTGGATGTTCGCAGTGCCGTCCAGGCAGCCCCTTTTGTGGCCCAATTCGGAGAGCGATGGCAGAATATCCCCCAAGAAGAACTTGCAGCGCGACTGGATGAGGTCAAAGGCGGCTCCCCGATGTGGTTGATCTGCGGATCCGGCCCACGCTCCTATGAAGCCCAAGTGGTGCTGCGTCAAAATGGCATCTACGATACCCGAAACATTCAAGGCGGTATTCAAATGGTCACCCTTGCCGAACCGCAATTTATGAAATCGGTGGGGTAGCCGGGAGCAGCCAGCCCTTCCTTTAGCCTGTTGTTCCTTTGACCGAAATTTTACGGCACTGACGGATGAAATGGCGGGCCAGCTTTTTGTCACACTTGTGTGGGTAAAGAGACCCGCTGGCATCTATGCCGTAAATGACACCGTCGTTGAGAAATGCGGCCAGCAATCGTTTGCCCAGTGCAATTCGATCCGTTGCCGGATCGATCCTGGAAGGGGCAGTGGCCGGCAACGGTATTGTCTCCCCATGGTCCACAAGGGATTTCATGAAATTGACAATGCGCCCCAGGCGCAGAAGGGTTGCCGCCTGTGTGCGGTTGGTGGCGTGAACAAGGGGAAGCGCGGTGGCACGCATCAGCGCAGGATCCGGTGGTAAA
>JASFKE010000140.1:0-8416 GCA_050118795.1 Desulfobacteraceae bacterium
GTTCTTTCTAAACAGCTCCTTAGCTTGGTATTCATGGATTTTCATGTACAGGCCTCTCTCTATAAGTTCATTAAGTTCATTAATATTGGCTTTAAGATAATGCTTTTGGACTCTACTGCCGGTGGTCGCGGTATCACGATACGGCGTCCGCCCCCTATCTTTGCCAAAAACATTATCTTAAAGCCCCTATATCAGAATGGATCAAAATGGATCAACACAGATCAATTTTGAAAGCGCGCCGGAAGGGGGAGCAAACAGCGCGCCCCGGAGATCAAATTCGTATGGTGTACTAAGTCTAAGGGCATGGGGTTCGCCGGTTGTGGCGCCGGCAAGGGCCCCATGCCCTTTGGGGTTATCTGTTTACGCAATTAGCCGATGACACAGAGGGTATCGCCTTTGGCCACGGAGTCACCGCTCTTGTAGTTAATGGCCTGGATGGTGCCGCTGCACGGCGCCGGCAGCGCATTTTCCATCTTCATCGCCTCCAGGACCAGAATCGTCTCGCCTTCGCTGATCTCGTCACCGACATTTTTCTCGTAGCTGACGATCATACCGGGCATGGGTGCCTGGACCGGCGTACCGGACACGGCCGCTGCAGGGGCGGCCGCCGGTGCAGGCGCTGCGGCTTCAGCAGCCGGGGCTGCGGGTGCGGCAGGGGCTGCGGGTGCAGCGGCAGCGGCAGGTGCGGCTGCAGGCGCCGCCATGGGAACGCCGCCGGCCGGCAGGCTGATAACGGGCGCTCCGCCGGTGGGCTCGACCTCGACATTGAAGTATTCGTTGTCTACGAAAACGTTGAAGGTGCGCATGGCGTCGCCCTTGGCCGGGGTGCCGGGTTTTTTCTCAACCAGCTCGCCGGCCTTGGCCTTTTTCAGGACCTCGTCCTTGGCCTTGACCTGCTCCATGGTGATGGGCTGAACCGACTCGGGGGCCTCTTCGACGCCATATTTCCACTGCAGGAATTTTCGGCCGGTAACCGGGTAGATGGCATAGAGCACCAGATCGTCCATATCCACCGCCAGGTCGCCGATCTCTTCCTTGGCCTTCTCCAGTTCGGGTTCCAGCACCTCGGCAGGTCGGCAGGTGATGGGCTCTTCGCCGCGGTCGTAACCCTCCAGGGCCTTTTTCTGGACTTCGGGATCAATGGGAACCGCCGTTTTTCCATAGAGGCCGTAGCATAGATCCTTCACCTGACCGGTAATCATCTTGTAACGCTCATCCGGGGTGTCGTGGAGCACGTTGTTGACGGTCTGAACACCCACGATCTGGCTGGTGGGGGTGACCAACGGAATCTGGCCGAGCTCTTTGCGGACCCGCGGCAGCTCTTTGTACACCTCGTCGATTTTGTCCAGGGCATCCATGTCGCGCAGCTGGTTCACCAGGTTGGAGAGCATGCCGCCCGGTGTCTGGTGCAGCAACACGTTGATGTCGATGATGGACATCTTGGAGTCGTCCAGCAGGTGCTTGTACTTGGGCATGATCTTCTTTTCAAAGATCTCGTTGATCTGCGCCAGCAGGCGGATGTCGAATCCGGTGTCGCGATTGGTGCCCAGCAGCGCCATGACCAGCGGCTCAACGGCTGCATGGGAGGTGCGGTAGGCGTAGGGCGACATACAGGTGTCGATGATGTCCACGCCGGCTTCGATGGCTTTGAGATGGCTCATGGGAGACATGCCGGAGGTAAAGTGGCTGTGCAGATGGATGGGCGCTTTGACGGACTCTTTGAGAACCTTGACCAGGGCGTATGCATCGTAGGGTGCGATAAGACCGGCCATATCTTTGACGCAGATGGAGTCGGCGCCCATCTCTTCCAGGGCTTTGGCTTTGCTGACATAGTAATCCAGGTTGTACACTTCGCCGCCCAGCCGGGGCTCGGTCATGGTGTAGCAGATACAGCCCTGGAAGTGCTTGCCGTACTCCTTGATTTTGGGCACCACGGTTTGAAAGTTGCGGTAGTCGTTCAGGGCGTCGAAGGTGCGGAAGATGTCCATGCCGTTTTCACAGGCGCGGTCCATGAAGGCGTTGGCCACATCGTCGGCGTAGTTGCGGTAGCCCACCAGGTTCTGGGCCCGCAGGAGCATGGAAAAGGGGGTCTTTTTGAAATAGCGTTTCAGGGTGCGGATGCGCTCCCAAGGATCTTCGTTGAGAAAGCGGTGCATGGTGTCGAAGGTGGCCCCGCCCCAGGTCTCCACCGCCCAGTATCCCACCTGGTCCATCAGCTCCGCCACGGGAATCATGTCTTCGGTGCGGCCGCGGGTGGCGAACAGGGATTGGTGGCCGTCGCGCAGGCTAAGGTCCATAATTTTGATAGGATTATCCGCCGCAGGGCGGTCCTTGTCATAATTCATGGTGGTCATTTTAACTTGGTCGCTCATCGTTGCGTCTCCTATGGCTTTTTCGTTAAACAGTATAATTTATCGGAAGCGATCAAACGCTTTCATCTGCATCAGGTTGCCCATGGCCATCATGCTCTGACGTCCACTTTGCCCCCACAGGTTCAATTCAATGGCCGGGGCCTTGGGGCCCTCCAGGGCCTGTGTGACCGCTTCGGCATAGGCCTCTTGCTCTTGTTGCATGTAGGCACTGACTGCGGCGAGGGCAGCGGCCATCTTTTTTTCCATTTTATCCATCGGTTCACCCATATTCGGTTAGCAGTTGGCGTACGGTCTCTTTACATCGGGATGTTGCCGTGTTTCTTGGGCGGCCGTAATTCCCGTTTGGTGCACATCATCTCCAGCGCTTCGATGAGCCGGGGACGGCTCTTGCTGGGCTGAATTACGGCGTCGATATACCCCCGGCCGGCGGCGACGTAGGGATTGGAAAAGAGCTCTTCATACTCTTTGATCTTCTCCACACGCTTGGCCTTGGGATTGCTGTCGGCCGAGATCTCTTTGCGATGGATGATGTTGGAGGCGCCTTCGGCGCCCATTACTGCGATTTCAGCGGTGGGCCAGGCAAAGGCCATATCGGCGCCCAGGTGGCGGGAAGACATGGCAATGTACGCCCCGCCGTAGTCCTTGCGGGTAATCAACAACAGTTTTGGCACCGTGGCTTCGCTGTAACACCATAGCAGCTTGGCGCCGTGACGAATGATGCCGCCATGCTCTTGCTGGCTTCCGGGCAGATAACCGGGGACATCGGCAATGGTCAGCAAGGGGATGTTAAACGAATCGCAGAACCGGATAAAGCGGGTGGCTTTGTCCGATGCATCGATGTCGAGGCAGCCGGCCAGGGCGCTGGGCTGGTTGGCGATAATTCCGATGGTGCGGCCGTTGAGGCGTGCAAAGCAGACCACGATGTTTTGGGCAAAATACTGATGGGGCTCGAAGATCTCGCCGTTGTCCACGATGGATCCGATCACCGCCTTGATGTCGTAGGATTGGTTGGGATTGTCCGGAATGATGCTGTCCAGGGCCTCGTCGACGCGTTGGGGATCGTCGCCGGTATCCACTTTGGGAGGATCTTCCATGTTGTTGGCCGGCAGGTATGAGAGCATTTTCCGTATCTGCGCTATGGCATCTTTGTCATTTTCGCAGGCGAACTGCGCCACACCGCTCTTTTCGTTGTGCGTCATGGCGCCGCCCAGATTTTCAAAGGTGATCTCTTCACCGGTGACCGCCTTGATGACTTCGGGGCCGGTGATAAACATATAGCTGCTGTTTTTGACCATGAAAACATAGTCGGTCATGGCCGGGGAGTAAACCGCACCGCCGGCGGTGGGCCCCATGATGGCGGAGATTTGGGGGATGACGCCCGAAGCCAGGGAATTTCGATAAAAGATATCGCCATAGCCGCGCAACGCATCCACTCCTTCTTGGATGCGGGCGCCGCCCGAGTCGTTCATTCCCACAAAGGGGACACCGGCTTTCAAAGCCATATCCATCACTTTGCAAATCTTGGCGGAGTGCATCTCACCCAGACTGCCGGCCCTGGAGGTAAAATCCTGGGCAAAAGCGAATACCGGACGTCCATCCACCATTCCGTGGCCGGTGATGACGCCGTCGGATGGAATCTCCACCGAGGCCATGTTAAAATTGGAGCAGCGATGTTGGACAAACATGTCGATTTCGCGGAACGTATCTTTATCAAATAACAAACGCATCCGTTCGCGAGCCGTCAGCTTGCCTTTTTCCTTCTGCTTGGCAACCAGCTTTTTGCCGCCCATCTCAAGGACTTTAGCCTCCATGGCCTCGAGCGCTTTTATTTTGTCTTCCACTTTACCCATCGCGTATTCCTTTCCCATCACCAATTTATTTAAAAAATCAATAACATATCCGGGCTTTTAGTTGTACTTCAGAGTGTCCGCCATTCAGGTGGCGGTTATGAATGTGAAACCTTAAAGAAAATGGTATGTTGTATAATCTGCTCATTCATTGTCAAGCAAAAAAAAAGGGACTCCGGACGGCTGAAGCGGCGGCCATAGCCCCTTTTTTATCTCTTTCAACCCGCCAGCCCGTCGAGCACCTCATTGGCCGAATGGACCAGGGGCGTTCCGGGACCGAAAACACACCCTGCGCCGGCGTGGTGTAAATAGTCATAGTCGGACGGTGGGATCACCCCCCCCACCACGATAAAAATATCTTCGGCCCCGGCCGATTTCAAGGCCGCCGACAATTGGGGCACCAGGGTTTTATGGCCGGCGGCCAGGGTGGAGACCCCCACCACATGAACATCGTTTTCAACCGCCATCTTGGCGGCCTCATCGGGTGTCTGGAACAAAGGGCTGATATCCACATCAAACCCAAAGTCGGCAAAGGCGGTGGCCACCACTTTGACGCCGCGATCATGGCCGTCCTGGCCCATTTTGGTCATTAAAATGCGGGGACGCCTCCCCTGCCTCTCCTTGAACTGATCGGTCCGTCTGCGAAGGGCCGCGATCACCTCCTGATCTTTGTACTCCGATGCATAGACACCTGAAATGCATTGGGTGGTGGCCACATAACGGCCAAAGGTCTTCTCCATGGCGTCCGAGATCTCTCCCACCGTCGCCCGTGCGCGAACCGCCTCCAGGGCCGCCGCCAGCAGGTTGCCGCCGTTCTCGGCCGCCAGGGCCAATTCATTCAAGGCGCGCTCCACCTTGGCGCCGTCGCGCTGTTCGCGGATGGCATGGAGCCGCGCCACCTGTTCATCGCGCACGGATTCGGGCACCTCCAGCACCTCATCCAGGGGGCCCTCTTCGACCTGGTATTTGTTGACGCCGACGATGACATCCAGCCCCTGGTCGATTCGGGCCTGGCGCCGGGCGGCGGACTCTTCGATGCGCATTTTGGGCATGCCGGTCTCAATGGCTTTGGCCATACCGCCCAGGGCCTCCACTTCGTCGATGATCTTTTCGGCCTCTTTGATGACGGCGCCGGTAAGGGCCTCTATATAGTAAGAACCGCCCAGGGGATCCGCCACCTGACACACCTGGGACTCCTCCTGGATCACCAGCTGAGTATTACGGGCGATGCGGGCGGAAAAATCGGTGGGCAGCCCCACAGCCTCATCAAAAGAGTTGGTGTGAAGGGACTGGGTGCCGCCCATGACGGCGGCCATGGCCTCGATGGTGGTGCGGATGATATTGTTATAGGGGTCCTGTTCGGTGAGGCTCCACCCCGAGGTCTGCACATGGGTGCGCAGCATGCTCGATTTTGGATTACCGGGGTTGAACTGCGCCATCAACTTGCTCCACAGGTAGCGGGCGGCCCGCAGCATGGCGATCTCCATGAAAAAATTCATACCGACACCAAAAAAGAAGGAGAGCCTGGGTGCGAATTGGTCGATCTCCAATCCGGCCTCCAAAGCGGCGCGCACATACTCCAATCCGTCAGCCAGGGTAAAAGCGCATTGCAGAACGGAATTGGCGCCGGCCTCCATGATGTGGTAACCGCTGATGCTCACGGTATTGTATTTCGGGATGTGCCTGGAGCAATAGGCGATGATGTCGGAGACGATCCGCATGGAGGGCCGGGGCGGGTAGATATAGGTGTTGCGGGTCAGGTACTCTTTTAATATGTCGTTTTGAATCGTGCCGGTGAGCTGCTCTTGTTTGACCCCTTGCTCTTCGGCGGCGGCGATGTACATGGCCAGAATGGGGATGACGGCACCGTTCATGGTCATGGAGACCGACATCCGGTCCAGGGGGATTTGGTCGAACAAAATCTTCATATCCTCGATGGAGTCGATGGCCACCCCGGCCTTGCCGACGTCACCCACCACCCTGGGGTGGTCCGAGTCATAGCCCCGGTGGGTGGCCAGATCAAAGGCCACGGAGAGACCTTTTTGTCCGGCCGCCAGATTACGGCGGTAAAACGCATTGGAATCCTTGGCTGTGGAGAACCCGGCATATTGGCGAATGGTCCAGGGCCGTCCGGCATACATCGTTGCCATGGGACCGCGAACGTAGGGCGGAAAACCGGGCAGACCGCCGATATGGTCGAGCCCTTCTAGATCCTGGCCCGTAAAAAGGGGCGGAATGGATATCCCTTCGGGGCACTGCCAGGTCAGATCCTCCAAAGGACGACCCCGAAGTTGTTTGGCGGCGAGTGTTTTCCATTGGTCTAAAGTGACATTTTCTTTCATGACAGACTCCTTGAAGCGCGTTGTGGCGTTTTGAATAAAAGGTTTTTAAACTGGTTACACAGTTGTCCTCTGTGGTTGTCTTCTTGCCACCGGTCACGGTCCGTTGACACTGTACAGGGATATCACCAATCTTCAACTTGAGCCTTCGTCTATCAATCGCGGGTGTCACAGAGGAGGTAAAATAATATCTAATGGGTCAGGCCATCGACGGCAATCTTTGCACAAACAGCGTCATCTCACACCTGATCAGCGGCGTGCTGCGGGTTGGTGATGCCTCGCCAGACCATTTCAAACAAGTTGCTGGATTGCGCCGCCAAGCTCCCCTCTTGACCGCGTTGAATCCACATGACAAAAGAGCGCTGCACAAGGCCCAACATAAAATCCAGCAGAACCCCTGCGCGCACATTGGGATTGAGGATGCCGTCGGCCTGCCCCTTCTTCAATACTTCCAGGTAGAGGTTGATCATTTTTATCTGCCGGAAGGATTCATCCGCCATCCAGGTGGCCATTGGAAGGGTCATAAATAATATTCGGCCCAAATTGGGGTGGCGCTCATAATAGTCCAACTGCAGCCAAAGGACTTTACGCATTTTCTCTTTTAAGTCTTCGATGCCTTGCAGATGATCCACAATCCGTTCCGTAAGCTTGGCCAGCCAGATATCGACGTAGGCGAACACCAGGCGCTCCTTGCTACCGTAGTGCTTGTAGATGGTGCTGAAGCTGACGCCGGCTTTTTTGGCGACGTCTCGAATGTTGGCTTTGTGAAAATCGGAGTGGGAGAAGATATCCAGAACAGCATTTTCCAATCTTTCGCTAACTTCAGGGCGCAGTGGAGGTAACATTGTTACTTTTCCCGATCTATATTTAGGTCATATGGCATGGTCTAACGCACCACGGATCTGGTGTCGAATCCCATCAAAAAATTGTTTGCACCGCACTGGCAGCTCGGGCAAGACTCAGGGTGGCCGCGAGTAACCCCCTAACCCCTCACAGTTGAAAAAAATGGTGGCAAAAAGGCTGAACACCGCAATGGGGCAAACCCGAGAAGAACGGGGCGATTATCGGTATTTGTAAAATCGTTTCGCCTGTTAATCATCCTTAGATTTCTAATTTTATAGTAAATAAATTATCAAGTGCTTAATAAAACCGCAATATATGTAACATTGTTATGCTTATATTTTCATATACCGCCTCCCCCTTGAGGTGTCAAGGGAAAATCACCCCTCGCCAGCCCCCTTCAGGACTCCGGATCCTGGGTTGCCGAGGACTCGAAGCAGCTCAGGGCGCTGGGAGAAAATAAAGGTGTGTGTGAGGAAAAAGGCCAGCGGACAGGCGGCAGGCGTATCTTATATCCCGGGGGTCTCACATTGCGGGGATCTGATCATGGGCAAAGAGCGCCGACGCTTTAGGGTCGTGGGAAAAAAGGTGGTGCGTAGTAGTTCAGCCGGACCGCTCGCACAACTCCACCAGCACACCGTTGGTTGCCTTGGGGTGCAAAAAAGCGATCTTTGCCCCTCCGGCCCCTTTGCGAGGTGTCTCGTCGATCAAGCGAACACCTTTGGTTTTAAGCTCCGCCAACGCCTCTTCGATATCGGCCACCCGAAACGCCACATGCTGAATGCCCTGGCCGCGCTTATCGATATATTTGGCCACAGGCCCGTCGGGCGCGGTGGACTCGAGCAGTTCCACTTCGCTTTCGCCCACAGGATAGAATGCGGTGGTCACTTTCTGGGCTTCAACGGTTTCACGGCCTTCAAAAGGCAGTCCAAGGACATCCGTCCAGAACGACTGGGCTTCATCGATGCTGTTCACGGCGATGCCCAAATGGTCAATCTTTAATATTTTCAATGTATCT
>JASFKE010000141.1:0-8336 GCA_050118795.1 Desulfobacteraceae bacterium
GGCAATCCCCAATTGTCCGATCACTATCGCCATTTGGCAGAAAAATTTCACAGTATTGAGCACTTCGTTCTCAGATAGGACGGGTACGCGGGACAGGGCTTCAAGATAGGGGCCGGTTTCAAAACCGTATCGGCCAGCCTGTTTTTTGAAAAATGCGATATCCGGATTCTCAATAAAGAACTGTCCCGCAAAAATGTTTCCGACGTGGACTCCATTGATAACGATAGGCACCGCCACATCCATCAACCCGTTTTTACAGCGGTAAATATTGTATTTGGATCCGCTTTTTAATTTTTTTGCCAGAATTGTGTCACTTTCCTGGCAGCGACGGCTGGTTTCAGGATGGACCCTGTGGAATTCGGCGCATATATCGGCCCAGCGGCCTCTAAGGATGACATTGCCCTGAAGGTCGAGAATTGCGGTGGCCATTTTTGTCAATTTGGTAAAGCGCTCCAGAAGCTCACGAAAAATAGCCAGATCGATGATTTGTTTAATGTCATACTGCATCAAATGTTGTGCTTTTTAATTTTAACCTCGCTGCTCTGCGAAGACTGGAAATCCGATGGTTAAATCGATTTGGTCGCCTTCATATCGAAGGTGGAAATTGCCGAACCAAGCAGATCCGCACTCTGTGGAGGTGGAATTCGCCAGGCTGGGGTATACGGGTGCAAGCCTGCTGACAGACTCCAACGCTCAATATGATTTTTAGTGGAATTCAGGCTGCCGGATATCAATTTGCGTCAGTTTTGCATAACCTGCCGTTTGATGCAACCGTAACTATTTTTTTGCTTTGGGGGTACAGCTGCCCGTGAATTAGCTCAATATCGGCTTTGGTCGGCGGGAAGGGATAGTTACGCATCCCGGGACCGGGCCTGGAGTTGGCAAAAGGCCGGTTACAGGCGACCTGGCCGTCATACCCCTGGCACCCGCTTGTTCGGAAAGGTTCGCCGGACGAGATCACCGCTTCGAGGGTTTCAGCCGGAACACCAAAATCGGTGATCTTATGGTCTTGATCATATCTGAAGCGCTCGGCGTGGCTGAGCGCTTTGTCGATCAGATACCGGGCCAGCTGGATCCTGCGGTAGTGATCAAGGGCAGGCATGGGATGATGCACCATCTGGGAGTCCTGCTCGGGAAAAAAAGAGAACAGATGGGTCCAGCCGCCCATCCCATGGATTTTCTGGATGGCCTCCACCATCTCTTTTTCGGTCTCCCCCATTCCGGTAACCAAATGGGAACCTGCGTTCCGGGTCCCGAAGATCTCGATGGCATCGGCCAGGCAATCCATGTAGGTCTCCCAGCGATGCGGCCCTTTCACACCGCTGCCGCGATATCGGTCGAACAGCTCCGGCGTGGCGAGGTCGATGGCCACGCCGATTTTATCGGCACCGGCGGATTTGAATTCAATTAAATCTCCCCGGTCGACGATGGTAGGCGAAATCAGCAGTGATATGGGGATGTCAAAACTGGATCGCAATATTCGGCACAGGATCAGTGAATCGCCGATGGCGCGTTTGTTGGTAATCTGTGAAATGCAGATGCGTTTGACGCGCTGTTGCCGTGCGGCTATCCGATGGATAATCTCGTCACTCCTGTAGGCGGGCCAGGGGACCCGGATAAAGCTTTTTTCGTGATGCTTGCCGGACCGTTCGTTGGACAACCCGCAGTAAGCGCAGCGTGCCGCGCAGCCGGCGCTGTAGGTCAGCAGCAGGTTGATGCAATAGAGTTTGGCACCCCTGTAAAAAATGCCTGGTTTAAACCCCAGTGTCATGGCCGCGGCCAGGCTCATGCGGAGGTATCCGGGACTTTCCGGGATAGTGGGAGCAGATGTTTCCATTAAAGCGCCTCCTTGGCATTTAATAGTGAAGTACCGACGGGTCAGGCAATACACTGCAGCATGTCTCCTGATAGCTGATATCGAGGCCATACGATTGGGCTTTTTCCACGGCCTCTTCGGAAGGCAACGCCAGATGGTTCACTCCGGCTTCGATGGCCAGAACCTCCAGGCGCCTGTTGCCGCGTTGCCGGGCGCACCCCAGGCTGACCGGTACTTGCGGTGTGGCAAACCGCACCTCGGCGATAATGTCCGCCACCGCATCCGGGGTGGGGAGGCGCATTTTTTCCATCCGCGTGCCCGGCAAGGTCATCAAAGAGACGATGGCCACCTGCTGTACCTTGAACCGGGATATCATGGCCACGGCGTTTTTTTCCCCCCGCATCCCGCCGTAATGGATACCGCAGACAATGTGGGGAACCATGGGTATTGCGGCCCGCTGCAAAGCCGTCATCGATGCCTCGATACGATCCACCCCGAAAGGGAGATGATAGACACTTTTGAACGTTTCATCATCACCGACCACGTCAATCAAGGCCTGGTCCACACCCACCGCCTTCAGGCGTAATGCGGTGGGATCGTCTATCAGGCCGCTGTGAACCGAGATGAACAGCGCCGTTTCGCGTTTAATCGTCGCGATTGCCGGCAAGAAGCGGTCCCAGGGCAGCCGCCCCTCGGCATTGCACCCTCCGCTGATCAACACGCCGTAATTGCCTCCTGCGGCCAGCCGACGGCATTGGGACACCAGCTGATCGGTGGATTGCGCATCTATCATGGTGCTGAGAATCTTGCCCTGGCAGTGATCACATTCAAGGGCGCACTTGCCGCCGGTGATGGAGAGCGCCGGATATCTTCCTGTGGCGCCGTCCAGCCGGAACATACCTGGGAGATAAAACGTAATGCGTTTTCCCAGATGCCGCCACGAAAGCTCGCGGGACGCCTGCAGCCGCTCTGTAAAAGATGATCTGCTAAGCATAATACTCACGGAATGCAATCCAGCACGACCGGACCGTGCCGATAAAGTCCTGCCAACAAGACTCCATTGTCCGGCGTCGCCGATAGGCATGGTCAAGGGTCTCCTTCAAAAGATCCATCCACTGGTGGTCATAATGGTGCAACACGACGGGATCGTCCATCTTGACCGCCCTGGCGGCCCATCTGCCCGCCATCTCCCCGCAAACCACCGCATTGGCGATCCCTGCGCCGGTGATAGGATGGGTATGGCCGGCGGCATCGCCCACCAGCAATACATTGCCATAGACCGCTTGCCGAACCGGCTGGGCAGGGATCCATCCCGCGGCATACCTTACGGCCTGACCGGTTACCTTGCCTGAGGCCTTGAGCCGGGAAATGAAACAATCCAGCACAGCCCTGGTTCTTGCAGGGTTCCCGGGCATCGTCTTCAACCCGATGCCGATGTTGGCCACCTCCTTTTTAGGAAACAGCCATCCATAGCCGGCATAGATTTCAGGATCAAAGTAAACTTCGGTCCAATCCATCGGCGCCGCCAATGGCATGGTGGCCTGGACGCCGGGCATCAAGCCGTTATTGACGGCCCCCACCCAACGACCTACCGTGGAACGCGGACCATCGGCGCCCACAATGATTTTTGCGCGAACCGCGATGTATCGGCCGTCTCTTTGCTTGAGCAGAACGGTTTCATTATCGATGCGTTGAACCGCCCGCGTGGAGGTCATCAATCCGGCGCCGGAATCGATGGCCGCGCAAATCATGGCCTGATCAAAAATATCCCGGTTAATGGTAAAGCCCGGGACGCGCATCTCCCTCACCGGTTCACCCGGAAGGTAGGTCTTCATCCTGCGGGTCTGTTGTACGATGAACGATTTGCCCAGATCGATGCGGCCCATCAGCATGGCCGGAATATACTCGGCACATTGGACAGGCATCCCGACCACCTGCCGGCGGTCGACAACCAATACCCGCGCATCCCTTCGGGCGGCGGCCAGCGCCGTTGCGCCACCGGCGGGTCCGGCCCCCACCACCAGGATGTCGCACGATACCATGTTCCTCATGCCGCCGCCTCATTGCCGCATGATTCCACCCCCATTTGAAGCACTGTCTCCAGCAGTTCCAGGTTCACATTGGTCTGGCTTTCAAACTGTCCGGCGTAGGCCTGTTTGGCCTGATCCAGGTCGTAGCAGGTGGTGTTGTCGATATCGAGCAGGATTCCCGGCAGTCCGGATGCCTTGAAATCATCCAGATGCTTGGTAAAAAAGGGCTGGCAGCAACAACCGATGTATGCCGAAACTCCGGAGGCTTTTAAACGCATCAACTCATGCCAAAGGTCCTCGAAGCTGACAATGGTGATGACCTCCATTTTCCTGTGCCGCCCCATGGACCAGGCCGGACCGATGGAACAACACCTCTGTCCACATATCCGGCACGCTTTTTCATATCTCAAATCACATCCGGTGAGTTTGGCGCAATAGGGCAACAACAGGGCCGACGGCCGCTTTCGGATGACCGCTTCAAAGGAGCCGTTGACAACGCTGATCAGGTTGCAATGCTCCAAAGGGATGCCGAATTTGGCAATTTCAATCTTTTCCAGGCACTGATCAAGGGGCTTGACGAAATCTTCGAAATGTAATCCCGGAATGTTGATGCCTCCTTGATCAAAATAGCTGCGGATCATCCCATGCAGATGCTCGCGGTCGATGGGGGCGCCCCTGAGCCGGGCTTCCAGGTCATAGAGCGCCCGGCCTGGAAAGGAGAGAAAATCACCAGTGATATACAGGTCTTTGAGTCGTTTCTGGGGCAGGTTGACCACCAGGGTGAAACGCACCATGCCGGCCGGGGCTTTGTAAGCCGCCTGCACGGCCTCACGTTTCTGGAACCTGGGCTTGACGCAGTCGATCCAATGGGAGTAGGAGCGAAAACGGGGCAGTTTTTTCTCAAAGCGTTTTTGTTCTTCAGCGTTCAATCCGCCCGTTTCCAACTTGATATGGAGACATTTTTCAAACCCGCGTTTGATGACTTGTTTGATTTTGCCAAGGGCCGGGGCAGCGCCCAATTCCCATTTCAGACAGGTAACCCGGTCTTTCACAGAATCGATCTCTTTGGCCTTGAGTTTTTCCACCGGTATCTTCAGGGCTCTGAGCATGGTGTCCACATCAAAGTCCACCAGCATGGTTCCCTGAAACATAAAAGCACTGCCGGACTCGGTGCCGCCGGTGCCGGAAATTTTGCGGCCGTCGATTTCGATATCGTTCCGCGGCCGGAACTCGGCGCTCAGGTTCAACAGGGCAAGGGCCGCCACCACCGGATCGCACAGGGTTTTGAAGAGCCGTGTGTTGGCAATGGCCGCATTAAAAAACGCCTTGTCGCAAAACAGTTCCCAACCCAGCTGGTTTTTATCGAAAAATATGGCCCCGCCGCCGGTAATGCGCCGGTTAATGTCGATCCGGTTCGCTGCGCAATAGTCGGTGCGTATCTCCTCCTGCATGGCCTGGTGAAAACCGATCAATACGGCCCTTGGCGAAAACTGCAGGAAACGGATCGTGTTGGGGCTCTTGCCTTCACCCTTGACCTCCAGCAACGTTTCGTCCAGGGCCATGTTTTCCGCCGCTGTCATGGGAGGTGTGTCCAATAATCTCCAGGTTTGGACCGTGCCGTTCAAATCGTTTGTTTGGATGACCTTTTTCAATTTTTACCGTCCAGGGCTTTGTATAAAAGTTGAACAACGTCCATGACTTCGACCGGGACCTTGTTTCTTTTCGCGTAGGTGGTCATAGTGCGCACACACTGCTGGCATGCGGTGACCACCGCCTCTGCGCCGGTCTGCCGGACCTCCTTCATTTTGTTGGCGGCGATGTTTCCGGACAGTTTCGCGTCGATCATCTCCAGGTTGCCGCCGCCGCCGCAACAACTGCAATTCTCCCGATTGTTGGGCAGTTCGACGAATCGGATCCCGGGAATGGATTGTACGATTTCCCGGGGGGCATCAAAGGTTCCCGCCCCCCTGCCAAGATCGCAAGGATCGTGGTAGGTCACCGTCAAATCGAGCTTCCGGAGCGGCAGGCGGCCCTGCTTGATGAGCCTTTCCAGAAATTGCGTGGCGTGGAATATCTCAAATTCACGGGGGTAGTGCTCCTGCCACATCCGGTAACAGGAAGGGCAGGCAAAGACCACCTGCCGGGCCCCTGCGGCCTTTATGGCGTCGACATTGCTTTCGATTAAACCATCGATCAAACCATCGGGCCGGCCGCCGAGCCCGGCACCGAGCAGAGGAAATCCGCAGCACCACTCATCTTCTCCCAGCAGTGTAAAATCGACCTGGGCGGCATCGAAGATTTTTGCCACGGCCATGGGAATCCGCTGGGCCAGCGGAAAGAAAGCGGAGACACAACCGGTGAAATAGATGACCTCCGCCCGCTCCCTTATATAGCCGTGATCCGGTGCATCGGGCATATCTTCCACCCAATCGGCCCGTTCTTCATTGTCCTCGCCAAAGACATTGTGGCTGTGATGTAAATTGTCCCGGATCGTGTCAATTTTCCCGGGATAGGCATCCCCGGCCACAAGATCTTGGCGAATTGAATGCCAGAGCTTTGTCAGCTCCAGTCCCGCCGGACAGACCTGGCGGCAGTTTCCGCACAAGGTGCAGCGAAAAACGGTATCGCTGAAAGCGCGCAAATGTTCCGGGGTGGGCTCTTTGGCAAAGCCAAGTTTGCGCCAGAACCCGGTTCGTGCCTTGACCATCCGGCCAAGTGCTTCGAGACGATAGGCCGCCGACAGCTTTCCGTCAAAACTGCCGGCCACCGCCGGACACACATCGGCGCATGCCTGACAGTTGGTGCAGGCCTGTATTTGTAAGAGCTGCCTCATGGTGTAATTTCTGTTTGACATATCAATCCTGCTTGTATTTTTCGATATCTTCCAAAACCCACTTTTCGATATCTTCACGGGTGTGGATCAGACTGTTCAGTTCATCCATATCCGCCGGTTTGATCTTGAACATCCAACCCTGCCCATAGCAGTCGTTGTTGATCAGAGACGGCTCGGCTTCAAGGGCTTCATTGCCTTCGATCAGTTCGCCATTGACCGGCGCATAGACCTTCCCCAGCCATTTGCCCGACTCCACCTGGGCGAATTTCTTCCCGACCTTCAGCTTCTTGCCGGCAAAGGGAATCTGTACAAAAACAATATCCCCCGCCAGCTGCTGGGCAAAGTCATCCATGCCCATGATCAGCATGTCGTCCTCGACTTTGACCCAGTAGTGGTTTTTCTCATAGAAAAGTTTTTCCGGCAGTTGGTATCCTTGAATTTCCATGCATCCTTCCTCCGTGTCAGTGATTTGACCCTTTCGCTGCAAAAGCCGGAGGACTTCTGATCCGGCGTAGCCGAAAGGTTGCGGTCGCAGACTACGGCTTCACCCCCGGCGCCTTGGCTCTAAAGCCCTGGGACTTTTGCAGCGACAGGGTTGCCATAATCTGTGATCGTGCCTGGACCATCAGCACCACCGGTGCCGTCAGCATATGTATCATGCGCGTAAAGGGGATCATTGCCACAAATGCGCCTGTTAAAATCGCGTGCCCATACCACACATAACCATAGATATTTGTTATTCCGGTCATGCCTTTCACCATCAGGCTGATGCCATATCCGGCGACAGCATAGTGCGCCCCGGCAGGCCATCCGGTCATGGCGATCCGCAGGCCTTCCAAAACAAATCCCACCAGGACAATCAGGCCCAGCAGCATGGTCATGCTCCGGCCGGGGGCCGGCAGATCGCTCGCCGCTCTTTGCTCTTTTTCAGGGTGAAGCAGTGCCGCGAATACGCCTGTGATGATCATCAGGCCGGTCAAGTCGAAAAACAGGGCACGCAGCGGATGGTTCTTATCCTGAATGGCTCGGGTCAGATCCATATCCGGAAGGGTCAGCGACAGACCGAGCGCCATCATCCCGAAAGTCATCCGCATCAGGATCGGATAATAGATCAGGGCGTGGATAGCCCATCGGGCCGGAGACAAACGGTAGAGCTTTCTAATGAAAAGCACATCTGCCACAAACGCAACCACCAATGCTGAAAGGCCACCGTGCAACCCATGTTTTCCCCGTCCGGTGCGGCCTCCGGAGAGCCAGACAGAGACAAGGCCGCCCATTGCCACGGTAAAGATCAGTAAAGAGAAAATGGAGGCCCGGTCCCCGATGGAAAAGGTGGCCGCGTGACAAGGCATGCACAGGATGCTTTTAGCGGGCAGGGTCATGGCCGATGCACCCAAATCATTGTCTTTGAAATGACAGCTGCGGCACAGGGAATCGTCGGTCCGGACAACCATTTGGTGGGGTGACAGGTTACGTCCCGGCACCGTCTCACCGCTGAAGATCACCCGCCCTGACTCAGGGTCTGCAACTGCAACGCCGTCTTTCTGGTGGCATGCTTTGCAGGCAATCCTTGTGTGGGGGTCATGGGCCACCTTCTCGTCGTGCGGTGCGTGGCACCGGCCACAATCCACGGGGGGTGGGGGCAGCTGCTCATGCG
>JASFKE010000142.1:0-8326 GCA_050118795.1 Desulfobacteraceae bacterium
ATACTTCTTTGGCCTGGGAATGGTCGCCTGCCGCAATGTGGCATTTGATCAGGCGCTGATAGAGGTATTCAGAGTCCGGATAAATGTCCAGCCCCTTGCGATAGTATTTGATCCCATTGTCCCAATCAGATAATTTTTCATAATGTCCACAGAGCTGTTTGAGGCAAAAGAGATAGTTGTGTTTGATCTGTTCGTGACGTTGGATAGACCAGGTCTCTTTGTCTTTTGGTAAAAAACCGCCCTTGATTTGGTTTGACAATTTTTGGGTCAATACTATGGCATGGGCGGTTTTTTCAGGATTTTCATGTGCCTTATACCAAGCCTTGGTGGTACTTTGTAGAATTTGTTCAAGCGGCCATATGTCAACCCAGCATACATCAGGATTCAAAGAGATGTGTTCTGAAGAGACCAATATCGCATCTTCGCGGCCCAACATCTTGCGCAGCCGGTACATACTGATCTTAAAGCGGTTGAAAGACAGATCGCCGCTGATTTCCGGCCACAGAGCGTCTTTGAGGTCGACCGTGGCCACGCCTTTCGCTCCAAAAGCGATCAAAGCTTTTAACAGCATGATCGGCGTTTTTCGGGTGCGAGAGGTAAAACTGTAGGGTTCGCCGTTGATAAAGATAGCAAACTTATTCAACGAATAAATTTTTATCGGCCAGGGCCAGCTCTCCATGGTTGTGTCCGACTCTTCCGGCAGAAGTCCGCGCTTCAGTATGAGTGTTTTGACATAATCGGTCTCGATGTCCGCTTTGAGTGCCTGGCTGCATAACATCGCCATCGTTTTGGGGCGCCAGAAGAACAGGTTGCTGTAGGACTGCTGTCGGCCTAAACGCAACGATGACCGCAATTGTTCCAGCGCTTGCTCTTTGCAATTGTCCTTGAACAATAACTCCGCCTTGACCAAACCACAGGTGAATTCCATCTGTTTTGCACCAATATCACGAGAAATATCAATTGCTTGTTGGATATGCTGTTTTGATGATGCAACGCGGCTTTTGGCATGTTGGGCCAAGGCGCGCAACGTGTGTGAAACGGCGTTAAAAAAGGGGCCGCCGAAGCGCTGTGAACAATGTAAGGCCAGCTTGGCATACAAAGATGCCTCATGGGTTTTATTGCGCAGCAGGGCATACCACCCCCTCAAATAATAGAAGCTAAGGGTATCAAAAAGCTTGTTTCTGGATAAATGTCTCCTCATTATTGAAAAATAATTCTTTGCCGCATCGAGGTCACCCGTGCTCAATGCGAAGGCGCACAGTGTGCTTTCGGCAAAAAAGGAGAAGGTGACCTCGTCACTCGATTCCGGAAGGCGTTTTTGCGCAGAGGCATTAAGTTTGTCGTACAATCCATCCAAAAAATAGGAAAACATCTGCTTTTCGATGAGGTTGTTGTATACTGAAGGCGGGATCCCTTGGGAGCTTTCAAGCTTTTCACCTAGTGCCGTCAACAATCTAAGCGTGGAGACATCACCGCAAAAGCACTTCAGGGCTAATAATCCGGAAAGAATAATCGCTTGGGCATCAGGGTTGCTTTTTCTTTGCAGCGCAGCCTGAGCCCTCTGCTCCCAGGAAGATAGTTCCGGGTGATTGGGCATTCGGTTGGCCAGGCCGACCAGCAAGCACTTAATCAATCGTGCTTCGGTGGAATTGACGGCGGAGGTCTCTGAAATCGGCGACTTTGCGGCTGCAATTTCGTTAAGCCACCGGTCCATGGATTTGGGTTGTGTGTTCCCTAACAGGGCGGTTTCCTGAATACCGACGGCAGCCAGGCGTATCCCTTTTTCATTGCCTTTGTTTTGAAATATTTTCGCGCACTTTTCATAAAGCTTATGGCTTTCGGTTGCGTCAATATGTTTGAGGGCTTCGGCGCGAACTATCATCAACCACGGTTCACCGGCGGCAATTTCCGACGGCAGGCGATCCAACTGGCAAATGAGCTCCCGCTGGCGGTTGTTGGCAAGCCATTTTTTGGCATGGAATAGAATCAGCCGCCGCATGTTTTCCCAGTCTTTGACTGCATGGCACAAATCTAATGCACTTTCGATTTGTCCATGGGTTTCATGTAATTTCAATACGCGCCGGGAAAGCTTTTCAAGCTGCTGCTGATCCAACCGGCGATAGGCTTGGTTTGTCAGGAACTGGCGAAATAAAGGCTGGTAGATATAGTTGCCGCCGCTGTCGTCCCGGGTGATGAATGCATGTTGGCCGATGAGATCCGAAATGATCCGCCCAGGGTTTGACTCGCCCGTGATGGCTCCGGCACTATCCGGGGTAAAGGAGGGCAACATGGCCGTGGCCATCAAAAAAGAGCGGATATTGCCGGGAAGTTTGTCAAAAAGCTCTGCCGCGAAATAATCCCCAAGGACGGCCGTTGACCAATAGTCTACCTCTGGTGATGCATTGGGGGCAATGGGGGATGCATTGGCCAAAATTTGAATTCCCACCGCCCAGCCGCCGGTGCTTGATTGAATTTCATCAGCATCTATGCTGGTTTTTTGAGACGGTTGAATCCATTTAATAAAATCTTGTGTTTCATCCCGGGTAAAGCGAAGATCGTTCCAACCAAGCAGCGCTAACTGATTGGATGCATAGTAACGTGCAAATGTTTTTGGCGGTTCCGATCGGCTTAGAAAAAAAAGATAGGTACGGTCGGTTGCGGCATCCATGGCGCCGCTCAACGCCGTAAATAATTCGGCGTCGGGTTCAGCCTCATTTACATTGTCGAATACCAGGATCAGCGGTTTCGGTAGCTTTGAGTAAAGTTCGGCGAAATATTGCCGGCTAAAAGCGATGGTGCCTGCATTGTCGCCAAATTCATCCAGAATGGAAGGCCCATCTTCAGAGCCGGTGGCTTTTTCGGCGTATTTTTCTATTTGCCGGAAGAAAGACAGGGCCTCATTGTCCGTGGGAGTGATGCGATACCACAGGTGCTCAATTGTGCAGGTTTTCAGGTAGGACTCGACCAAAGATGTCTTCCCGGACCCCGCAGGGCCGCTAACCCATAGGCCGGGTCTGGTTAGTGCTTCGTCCAGACGCCTGAAAAGTCTCTGTCGTTTAAAATACACTTCAGCATCTGCCGTTTGGGGGGCGCCATTGTCATCATGGGCGGAATCGTTGACCGCAGCATTTCCAGGTGGCGTTGCCATAAAATGCTCCTTACATGTAATGGGCCGATATTAAAGAAAAGTTCGTTTGCCTAAAATGAAAAAAACAAGAAGTGAACCCACATCCCACTGCACAAAAATAAAGATATCAGATTTTATGGTTTTGAAATCAGCATGATCCGCAAGGGCAGCCCGTTCGACAATGTGCCTGCCGTAAGCTTGATCAAAACCCTCGAATCAGAAGAAGTACATATGTGGGAGTACCGCAAAATTGAAGATCTAAACAGCCGTATTCCCTATTTGATTGGAAGAACCACAATCGGCTTTATTTCTCGCGGAGCTGTCGGCCTCCTTGTGAATATCAGTTGCTGATGTTAAACAAGGCTCCCAATCAAAGCACTCTTTCAGTTGACTTTTGATTGTCCAAGTTTAGGTAGGGCAATCCAATATTCTACTTAGCCAAAGGTATCGCAAAGACGGGGTATTGTCTGTCTCAGTTTTGTACCTAAGTGTAACAATTTGTAGTCATAGGTTTTAAGATATGGATAGGGTCAATTTTAGCTCATCGAACACTCGGCGTCGGGCGTCAGGTGTTGAGCCTCCAGCGTCTCTCTCTTTGAGGGCCAAAAAGTAATAAAACGCGAACCATGGCCGTTGTTGTCGCAGATTGACACCTTGCCGCCGTGGCGTTCGAGAATACGGTTTACAATGGCCAATCCAAGACCGACACCTCCCGTTTTACGGTCCCGGCTGCAATCAAGGCGTGTAAAAGGTTCGAAAACAATATGGCGTGACTCCTCCGGTATCCCCGGACCGTCATCGCACACTTCGATACAGACGCCTTTTGCGACTCGATAATAGCGGATCCATACCTTATGAAACGCATAGTGCACCGCATTGGACAGCAGGTTTTGAATGGCCAGCTTAAAGTAAAACGGTTGTGCCGTCACTTCTATATCCTCTTTGGTGCTGGTGAAAATATCAATCTCTATGAACCGCTTATTGGTTGTTTTCTGGCGCGTAATGATTCGGTTTAGTGCGCTGCGAAGCTCGATCGATTGAACGGCAAGTTTGATCGGGTGTGAACTGAACTTGGAATAGATCAACAGTTCTTTGACCAAATTGTCAATCTCATCCATCTCATTTGAGATTTCTGTAACGAGATGGTCTCTTTGTCCCAGGTCATTCTCTTGGGAAATCATTTCCAGGTGGAAGGCGATTCGGGATAACGGCGTGCGCAATTCGTGGGAAACCGCCTGAAACAGGTGGCGCTGGCTGTTGATCAGTGATTCGATTCGGTCGGCCATTTGATTGAAACTCAGGGAGAGGTATCGGGTGGGATCTTTGTCAAGGACCTCGACCCTGGCGCTTAAATCACCGCACGCAATTTTTTGAGTGGCTTCTGCAGTTTGCACTATGGCTCTGTTCAAGCTGGTCTCATATTGGTCGCGGGTATGCACAAAATACAAGACCGATTTTGCCATGGAGGTGATCTCGTCACCGCCGTCTGTATTAATGATTGAAGAGCCCCCTGAAGAGTAGCTGCGCATGCTTTCTTCAAGGGCCTTGATACGGTTGATCACTGAATTGCGCATATAGATATAAACAACCATACCCAGCAAAGATACAATAAGGGGAAGAACAAGGGACAAGATTGAAAGATAATCCATCAGCCTCTCGATTTGGTGCCAGCTCTCGTCGGCCTCTTTCAATATGGCGGTGAACAATGTATCAATATGTCTGCCAAGTTCAAACGATATAAATTGGTCTTGAACCAGGTTTTCCTGGATTTTGTTCTGAATTTTTATCTGCTCCAGCCGTTGTGCAAATGAGTCCCTGTTTCCCTTGCCATAACTGTCGATCTCAGCCTTGTACCTGGATAATGCGGTTTTGGTTAGATCAGGCCGTTGTTGCAGCAATATATCGGTTCTTTGACTAAATGATACAAACTCCTGCTCCCATTCAGCTATGGCGGTTGCGTCTGTCTCAAAATGCAGATGCAGCAGAATCGATATCTGATGATACAAATGATTGTTCAATCTGGTATATTCATCTTTTTCCGTTTGCGTTAGATTCCTATCAGCAGGCGAAGAATCCTGAAGCGCTTTGGATAACTCACGAAGCCTTGATAAAACCTGATGCTGCTCGACAACAATGCGGGCATCGCGGTTGGAAATATCGATAAGACGATTCAAGGTATCTGTCAGAAAAGCAAAGTGCCGGGTAATATCTTCAACTTCATTTTCCGCAATGCTCGACGCGCGCAGACAAGCGAGCAATTGATGGCTTTGCCTGATATCATCAAGCAAATCAATGGTGAGAGACTCCCGGATCAGCTGGTTATCGGCCAATACGATAATAGGCTCATAGGCCATGAGGCGGTGGGCCAGCTTCATTAGTTTTGCGGCCGCGATGCTGGCCGGTATGTTTTGGTCGGACAGGGAACGGTAGTTTTGCTTGAACCGTCCAAAAAAGAAAAGGGCCGATATAGACATAACCAAGGTGAAAAGCACCACGCATAACAAACTGGCGGTTATCTTCCAGGTGATTCCCCATCTTATCTTTTTATTATATTCTATCTTTTCCAATATACTTCGTCATAGGGAAACATGGGTCCCCATATGCTGTTATCGAAACCTGCCAGGTCTCGATGGTGGATGGTGGCAAAAGGCACCTCAGCCAGCCAGTATACCGGCAACTCCCTGGCGACAAGGCGTTGAAATTCGACATAAAGGGATTTGCGTTTTTTAAGGTCGGTTTCCCTGCCGGCCAGCTCCATCAGGGTATCCACCGCATCGTTGCGATATCCCTGGGTGTTGGTCCAGATGACCCCTTTTCGAATATTGGTGCTGTCATAGGTGCGATGTACACCGATCACCGGATCTCCCCAGTTATAGACGTCGTCGATGACCAGGTCGAAATTCCAGTTGGAAACTCGCTCGGCCCATTGGGGGAATGATTTGTGTCGGATAATTTCAAGGTTGACCCCGGTTTTGCGCAGCAGATCATTGCGCAGGTATTCGGCGGCCTCAAGGAATTCCAATTGGGGGGGCAAAACATCAATTTTTGCATTGAAACGCATTCCTCTTGGATCTCTGGGATAGCCCGCTTCATCGAGCAGCCTGTTAGCCTTTTCCACATCCAGATTGTATTGCTCCACATCATCGGTATAGAAAAAGCTGCCGGGGCTTATGGGGCCTGTGGCCGTGCAGGCTCTCCCGTTGAACAGTTTGCTCACCAGAAATTCGCGATCGATGGCATAAGCTATCGCCTGTCGAACACGTAAATCCTCAAAGGGGGGGGTGCGTAAATTGAAGGCCAGCCACATTTGGGGGCCGGTGCCCACATGGATGTCATAATCCACCTTAAGATGATCGAATTTTTCGAGTTGCCCGTTGACGCTCCCACTGGCACTGAATCCCCATAGGTGGATCACCCCGGATTCAAACATCGCCGGTACCGATCTGGTGTTCACAGACACAAACTCGATGCGATCGAGATACGGTTTTCCAGGTATGAAAAAATCCGCGAAACGGTCCATTATGATGTTGTTTTCCTTGACCTCATTGAGTTTAAATGGGCCGGACCCCACAACTTTCCAGTTAGCCGGATGGGTTTTCAGGTTCCGCCCATCGCCATAGATGTGTTTGGGGATAATGGGCAGCATGGGCGAGGCGGCCACCTGCAGCAAGGCCGGATGGGGCTGATTCAAACGCACTACCGCCGTCAGGGGGGTTGGGGTCTCCACTGCTTCTACAGCGGCCAGCATGGACTTAAATGGATGGTGCTGCCGCACTGATGCAATGGAGAAGGCGACGTCCTGGGAAGTAATGGGACGGCCATCGTGAAAGACGGCCCCCTTTCTCAGGCGGAAAGTGCATGAAAGGCCGTTTTCGGCCATCTGCCAGGATTTGGCCAGGTAGGGATGATAGTTCCCCTGGCGGTCGATTCTTAGTAGTGAGGCAAACAACTGGCTCCCCGGAATACCCGTTGCCGTTCCGGACTGCACAGCCGGATTGAGATGGCGTATGCAGTCGTCCATGGCGACCGCCAGTTCTCCGCCTTTTTTATTCTCTCTCTTCTCGTTCGGCTCTGCTTCAATCCGACTGATAATGACGATGGTTATTATCACGATTACAGTCGAAACGGACAAGATCAAGGGACTCGCAGTAGCACAAGACTTCATCACCAGGCCTCTCCTACGATTCCACCCTGTCATCGATACCATTTACCGTCATGGTGTTTTGACCATCATATAGCCTTCGCCCCAAATGGATTTGATAATTCGTGGGTTTTTGCCGTTGTCGCCGATTTTTTCGCGCAAACGGGCGATCTGCAGGTCGATGGAGCGATTGAAGCCGTCGTAGTCGATGCCCCGCAGGTCTTTGTAAAGCTGGTTGCGGGTAATCACCCGGCCGGCATGATTGGCCAGGTAGAACAGCAGATCAAACTGTGAAGTGGAAAACTCTTCGGATTGACCTGCTACCCGAACCGATCGGTTGGCGGCATCGATTTCAATGTCGCCGATGACGATTTTACTGGCTACCGTGGAGGCAGAGATGGTTGTCGGGGTTGGGGCGTTAGGTGCGGGTTCGCAGCCGACCCTGGCCGTGAGGCGCAAGATAGCATTGATCCTGCTCAGCAAAAGCCGGGGCCTGACCGGTTTGGTAATATAGTCGTCCGCTCCGAGCTCCAGTCCCACGATCTGGTCCACCTCTTCAGCCAAGGCGGTGAGCATGATGATGGGGCCGTCGTAATAGGGCCGCACCTCCCGGCAGATCGCACGGCCGTCTTTGCCGGGCAGCAAGATGTCCAAAATGACCAGGTCCGGTTTTTCGTTCAAAATGCGATCCGAGGCATGTTCTCCCCGAACTTCACAAGAGACGGTAAAATGGTTAGATTCCAAAAAATGTTTAATGAGTTCGGATAGTTTGAGATCATCCTCAATCAGAAGAAGATTCAGTGGCTGGGTTTGGTTCGTCATGGCAGCTCCAGGTCAGAAGTGTCCTTCGGCGGGGGCGTTAGCTTGCACACATTATATAGAATTAATTCAATTGTCCATGACCATTTTGTAACAGAATGTATCTTGGCCGCTGCAAACACTCCCCATTTTTAGTTCTATTTGAACCATTGTCATGGGTGACCCAAGTCATGATCCATCCAGTGGATTCAAAAATTTTGCATCTTCAAGGTTTGATTTGGGCCCCGGCTTCTCATCCG
>JASFKE010000143.1:0-8313 GCA_050118795.1 Desulfobacteraceae bacterium
AAACCGATTTCAATAACCGCGCCTCGGTCATGGCCGTGATTTGCGGATCAACCCTGCGTATGTCAATGTCGGGTAATTTATTCAACAAGGTGTCCACAGGGCCGACACGATCCCATCCTTCGGATAGGGTCGCCTCAAATAGAGCTGTCAGGCAGATCATTTTTCCGGTATCGATTTTACTTTGGGCAAAGGCTTCATAGCTTTTTTCCAGCAACCGCTTGCACAGGGAAACATCCAGCTTCATCCAGCGTATCGCATGAATGAGCGTCAACCAGGGGTCTGCGGCTGTATCATCTTCCCCAAGGGGTTCAAGCGCCTTTGCCAATGATTTAAAATTACCGTCAAAGAGCCTGTCGATGACCTGGGCGACGATGGTGCGGGCAATATTTTCCTGATTTTCAGTACGGCTAATGACCTCTAAAGCTTCGCCATAGCAGCCCTGGCTTAAAAATGAGCCGATTGCCTTGCTACTTATCTCTTTGGCCGCTTTTGGCTCTGTTGCCTCTTGGGCCTTTTGTAACAGAAATTCACGAAAAAGCTGGTGATATTGATAATTGGATGATGGGTGGGAAACCAGAATCTGCTTTTTACAAAGCCGCGACATCGTCTCGTCCACATTGGAAAAATCGACAGCCGATTGAACCGTTTCAGAGGAGATAAAAGGCAATATCGCCGTAGCCAACAAAAATTGTTGATCTGCTTGGGAAAGGGGATCGAAAAGTTCGGCTTCCAGATAAAAGAGAATCACTTTCGGTATGGAATTGCCACAGGATTGTGGATTTTCCAGTCCCATGGCGCAATGTTGAAGCCACATGCGAACCATGGCAGCCCACCCATCGGTCCTATGGTGTATTTGATCGACAAGTTCAGCCGCAACAACGCCATCTCTATCCACCGTGGCTGCCAATAAGCGCGTCTCTTCAAGGGCGAATCGCAGGTCCTGCCAATAAATAACGCCCAATTGATTGGACAGATGATAACGGGTAAATTTTTTATGGGGCGCCAAGCGGGACAAGAAATAGAATCCAACATGTTCAGGTGCGATATCGCAGGCAACGTGCAGGGCCGTGTAAAGATCGGCATTCTCATCCACTTCGTGCAGGTTATCGAACACCATTGCGATGGGCTTATTAAAAAGCTCGAAAAATTGTGAAAAGAATTGTCCGCAAAAAGAGGATAAAGAACCGGCTGCCTGGTCATCGTATACCGGCAATTCAATGCTGTGTTTCGTGGCCGGTTCATCTGCCAACTGTGCTAGATTTCTGAAAAAAATCCCAACCTTAACATCCATGACGTCAACTTGATACCACACGTAGGCTGTTTGCCTGGCCTGCAGATAGCCAACCGTGGCCGCAGTTTTGCCTGCCCCCGCCGGGCCGTGGATCCACACGCCATGAAGCGTTTGAAAGCGGTCCAGCTTTTTATAAATTGCCTCGCGTGGCAACAGATCGGTGCTTTGGGGCTCAAATGGTTTGGAAAAAACGCAAAGATTTCGGCTCAACTTTTTGACTCCATTATGAAAAATGTTTAACGCCCGCCGACGTTGGATGCTTTTTATGCACTATACGCAACGTTCGACTTGATTGCCAATAGATAAGACCGTACCGCTGAGGATTTTTGACACACAAGGCATTGTGCACTCCAACCCATTTTTGACCCATGGAGCATCGCCCAGGTACTTTATCCTCGCATCATCAAAGGTATAAATCGGTAATCCATGAGAAAAATCCAGCTCTGACATTTAAAACCCCATACGACTTTCACGATAGCATTAGTTGAATGACGAACTGATAAAGCACCCTCCGACGCTACCGCCTTTTATGATCATATCTTCGGATTCATTCGTATTTGCCTCTTCCTCGGTTTCCTCTTCAGCGTCGGCAGCCGCTTCAGCGTCGGCAGCCGTTTCAGCATCGGCAGCCACTTCATCGTCATCGTCGGCAGCCACCTCATCGCCGGTAGCCGCTTCAGCGTCGACAGCCGCCTCGGTGACTTCGATATCCACAAGGAGCTCATCGCTTTTCGGTGGCGTGCCGTTATCCGTGACGGTAAATCTTAAAATGTTTAGACCGATGTCTTGGGAGGTCGGCATCCAATAGAAAAGTTGTCTGAAATCATCAAAGACCGCACCGGAGGAGAGCCCCTCGGCCGAAAATTCAAGTTCATCGTTATCCAGGTCGGTGGCCGTAACGGCAAACACCAGTAATTGCCCCGCCTGGACAACCTTTTTGCCTATGTCGGCGATGACCGGCGGCCGGTTCACATCGCCCACCGCAATGGTCACGTCCCGGGAGACACTCAGCGGCGGTGTACCGTCATCGGTGACCGTAAAAGTCACTTCATGATTCCCCTCATCGGTTTCTTGGTCCACAGGCATCCAAACAAATGTTCTGGAAGCCGGGTCAAAAAAAGCGCCCGTGGGTAAATCGCCGACTGAAAGAAATAGATTGTCGTTGTCCGAATCGGATATGGATATCGCAAATTCCAGAAACTCACCCAATTCAACGGACGGGTTGCTGGGGACACAGATCGCCGGCGGCCGATTGACGTCACCTACCGTAATGGTCACGGTTTCCGAATCACCCAGCGGCGGGGTGCCTGAATCCGATACGCTAAAAATGATGTTATGATTGCCCCTATCTTCATATGCCGGCGCCCAGGAAAAAATACGGGTGACCGGATCGAAAGCGGCGCCGGCCGGCAGATCACCAGCATCGAAAAACAGACTGTCGTTGTCCGAGTCTTGCGCGGTGACCGTAAACACCAGCTCATCCCCCTCGGCCACCACCCGGTTGCCGATGGTCCCCATCACCGGTGGATGGTTCACATCGCCCACGGTGATGGATACGGTTTCCGAGTCGGTGAGCGGCGGGCTGCCGTCATCGGTTACGGTAAAGGTGATATGATAATTGCCGGCATTGCCGGAATCTGTTGTCCAGGAAAAAGTTTGGGTATCCACATCAAACAGAGCGCCGACGGGCAGGTTCTCCGCTCTATAAGCCAGATTGTTGCCGTCCGGATCGGTGGCGCTGATGGTAAACGCGAGGGGATCCCCCTCATCGACCTCCCAGTCATCGATGGCGGCCAGCACCGGCGGCCGATTCAAATTGCCCACGGTGACGACCACGGTTTCCGAATCGCTCAAAGGGACGGGATCACCGTCATCGGACACCGTAAAGGTCACTTCATAGTGGCCGGCATCGCCGTAGTCGGTGACCCACTCAAACTGTCGGGTATCGGGATCGAAATCGGCTCCCTGCGGCAAATTTGCCACAGCGTAAGTGAGATTATCCCCATCGGCATCGCCGGCGCTGATGGACAATGATATGGTATCGCCTTCGTACACCGTTTTATTGCCGATGGGATCCAACACCGGCGGCTGGTTCTGGCTGGCGGTTTCGACAACGTATGCCACCGGGAGGGTGAAAGATTTCAGATCCAGATCATTCCAGGTGCTTTGCCCTTGGTGGCGACCTAAAAAGTGGACATAATCGCCATTTCCGTTGGGTTGGCGCGGCCCCCAATTGGCATATAGGAATTGCTCTCCATTGCCCCATAGAAATTGGAAATATTTGGAATCAAATGTAGAATACCGGTAAGCGCCAATCCAGGGGCCGTAGTACAAACCGTTGCTTACGGCCCAGGAATCGGGATCATCTTCAAACAGGCTGAAAACGAAATCATTCTCCGCTGCAGAATTGATGGAGACCAAGTGCCAATTGCCAGATCTGGCATCGGCGGCCGCTTTTGCTTCGTCCCAGGTGATAGATACCGGTTCACCCTGGACGTTTCTATTTATGACGACCTCATAGTAATGGTCGTTGCCGCCACTTTCGGCACTCCACTGCCAGGGTTCCGCCAGAGCTATGGAAGCAGTGAAGGCGAACATCAGAAGTACTAAATAGACAGCCCGTTTTTTCATATCCCGATCTCCTTAATCAAGTTTCCACCCCTTCATCCTGCGTATTGTTGGAATTTAAAATGAGCTTGTGTCGATAGACTTGAGCTCTCTGGTAACTGGCCGGAAACCTACTATACGACGCGTTACAAACCGGTTACCGTTGAAAATAGTCAGGCGCCGATGCCACGGCGGTACACATAACTAATTGAATTATATTAAATTTTGCTATTTTAACTCACCACTCAAGGTGACTTTTAAGGAAATCTGAGGCCATCGGCCCGGCTTAAAACCGCCCCGAAAGGTATGCGCTCCTTGTTTATATACGCAGGTATAAAACATGACCCGTCGACACCGTATGAACGGCATCCCGCCGAAAAAGCTTAAAATTCCCGGCGAGCCTATCATATCGGGATATCCAATGGGCCGCAGCGAATCCCTTTAAGAGATTTGTAACCGGTCTGTATCCTTCCAGTTAGTAAATTGATCAGCAAATTATGGACAAATCGGGCTCTCTGGATAGCTCCGTTGGCCTTGGCCGTATAATACCTAACTGCTTTCAGGACGGCTTTCTTCACAAAAACGGGAGCGATGCGTGGAATTCAATTGCGGACACAGGACAGATATTGGGCGTGTACGATGCTACAACGAAGACAGCTATCTGGTCGACCCGGAGCATGGACTCTTTGTCATCTCCGACGGCATGGGGGGCCATGCTGCCGGTGACGTGGCCAGCACGGTGGCTATCGAATCCATTGGCACCCACGTCAGATCAGGCCGGTTGATTGATGATGCCATTCAAAAAGCGCATCACGCCGTTTTTCACGCCAGCCGAAACGGGAGGGGGAAACCCGGTATGGGAGCTACGGCCGTTGCCCTGCACTTGAACAAAAACGGCTACCGCATTGCCTGGGTAGGCGATAGTCGCGCCTACCTGTGGAACGGGAAGCTGCGACAGCTTACCCGCGATCAAACCTATGTCCAAAAACTTTTGGATGAGGGACTGGTCACAGAAGAAGAAGCCCGTATCCATCCTGAGCGCAATATTATTACCCAGGCTTTGGGTTTCGAAGATCTGAAAGATCTGACCATTGAAAATGTCAGCGGTCTGTTACACCAAGGAGAAAAAATTCTACTGTGCAGCGACGGCTTGACCGGTGAACTGGACGATCATCAGATCACCCATATCCTGGCAAAGGGCAGTTCCAACCAGCAAGTCATTGACGATCTCATTGAGGCGGCAAATGCCAACGGCGGCCAGGACAACATCACTGCTCTTTTGATCTCCGCTGCCGGTAATGCACCGCGCCGGCCCCGTAGAGGCGATACCATCCGGATGGAGCTGCCCCGTATGCAAAAAGCAAAAAACAACCCACGTCGAATTAAAAGCTACCTTGCCGTTAGTTTGACTATCCTGCTTTTGGTGATCGGTATCACCGCAGCGCTATGTTCTGCCGAAAAGATTGCCCTTCCGGTTTCGGTCCATGATCCCATTGCGGCCTTACCACCGCATCGCGGCATCTTTTATATTGACGACCGGTATATTGACGACCGGTGCCCATGGGCGTCGGAATTCACTCACCCGCTGGGTATGTGCGGCTACAATGAAAAAGATCTGCCGATCTGTTTCGGAACTCCTGATTGCAGCGAAGGCGGGCCATGATACAAATCCCCGGCTACACAATTGAGAAAGAAATCGGCGAGGGGGGCATGGCCACCATCTATCTCGCCCTCCAGGAGTCGTTGCAGCGAAAAGTTGTATTGAAGGTGATGGCTCCGGCGCTGGCGGCCGACGCCACTTTTGGCGACCGGTTTACCAGGGAGGCACGCACAGTGGCCCAGTTGAACCACCCCAACATCTTGTCTGTTTACGATGTGGGAACCAGTGGATTCAACCATTACATCGCCATGGAGTATGCCGACCATGGAGATCTCAAACTTCGAATCCAACAGGGCCTGACGGGGGAAAACGCCCTCGGTATTCTTAAACAAGTGGCCCGGGCTCTGGCTCATGCCCATGGCAAAGGATTTGTGCACCGCGATATCAAACCGGAGAATGTGCTTTTTCGCTCTGATGGTGGCGCCGTGCTGAGTGATTTTGGAATTGCCAAAGCGATAAGATCTCGCACCCACATCACCAAAACCGGAACCAGCATCGGCACCCCCCACTACATGAGCCCGGAGCAGATTCAGGGTAAACCGGTGGACGCCCGCAGCGACCTGTACAGCCTTGGCATCGTTTTCCATGAAATGCTAACGGGACAGGTGCCGTACGACGCATCCGAAACGATAGCAATTGCATACAAACATGTCCACGATGTCGTGCCGGATCTGCCGACCTCCCTTGGAGCCTACCAACCGATTATAGATCGATTGTTGGCCAAAGAGCCCAGCCGTCGGTTTCAGAGCGCCCAAGAGCTGATAGCAGAAATTACGCGGGCTCAATCCGGTAAAAAATTAAAGCGTGCGGCCCGGCCCACCGTTGCCATGGCAACCCGGGCAGCCAAACCGGCCGCACGCCATAGGTCGGGAAGCGGTTTTAAATGGGCCGCCACAGGCGCCGTGCTGTCACTGCTTTTGGGCGCCGCGCTGTTCACCATCAGCGAAGCCCCTGCTTTTCCGGATATTAAACGCACGATCAACGCTGCCGTCTCCCGCTTGGAGCACCTCAAGAGCTTAAAACCCAAAGTCAGCGCCAACGAAATATCAACAGCGTTCAGAGATAACCTCACAGACCGGCAATCCCTGGAAAAGTTGCAGCCCGGAAAGCTATTGGTGAAAACCATTCCTGAAGCGGCCCAAATCCGCATTCTTAATATCGACAGACCATTTTCCCAAGGAATGCTGCTTGAACCAGGCAGATATAAACTTGAAGTCAGTGCGCAAAATTACCTGAAAAAGCAACAGTGGGTAACCATTGGCGGCAAACTGGAAAAGCAGTACATCCTGGAACTGACGGCGCTGGGTATCATCGATGTTTCAGCAGTGCCTGAGGGCGCAAGCGTCTACCTGGACGGTAAACCGGTGGGCACCACTCCGTGCCGTATCCCAGGCTTGGCTGACGGGACCTATTCACTGCATTTTGAGAAAGAGAACTATATGCCCCTGAGTAAAAAAGTACCCGTCAGAATCGGAGGAATTCATAAGGTGCATGTCCGCATGATGTCTGTCCGGAATTATCGGCGCTACGAACAATATCTTCAGGGCGGCCAAACCGCGCTGGCCAATGGTAACAAAGAAAATGCCCTTAAAGCCTTTAATTCCGCCCTGGCTTTAAAACCGGAAGATAGTGCAGCGCTAAAGGGGCTTAAAACCACAAAACAATTGCCCAACCATGGACAGACTTTTACAAACCATTTTGGGATGAAGTTCATCTACATTGCGCCCGCCACTTTTTTTATGGGCAGCCCCCCCACGGAACCGGGCCGGGACCCTGATGAGCGCCGTCACAAAGTAACGCTGACCAAGGGGTATTGGCTCCAAGCCACCGAGGTGACCCAAGGCCAGTGGCAGGCACTGATGGGAAACAACCCATCCCGATTTAAAGATGCCGGCAAAGATTTTCCGGTAGAGAATGTCTCCTTTGGCGATGTCCAAAAATTCATAAAGCGGTTGAACGATGCATCGGCGTCGGAGCAGTATCGTCTTCCCACCGAAGCTGAATGGGAGTACGGCGCCCGAGGCGGCAGCAGCGAGGCCTTTGCCAACGGAGGCATTTCAGGTTTGGGCTGCGGTCAAGACGACAAGTTAAGAAAAACCGCATGGTATTGCGGCACTGCCGGTGAACGCACCCATTCGGTAGGTCAAAAGCGGAGCAACGCTTGGGGGTTGTATGACATGCACGGCAATGTGTGGGAATGGTGTGGGGATTGGTATGGCGCATACCCTTTTGGTGAGGTGATAGATCCCAAAGGGCCGCTGGATGGAAAGTATCGCATCAGTCGAGGCGGGTCCTGGTACGACGGCGCCGGCCTTTGCCGCAGCGCATACCGGGGACGGTTCTCTCCGGGACGCCGCAGCGGCGATTTGGGGTTTCGACTGGTCAAATCGCTTTAGGGCGTTGGAAGAAAAAAGGAGGTAGAAAAAAGGAGATGGATAGATGCTGCAATTAAGTTTCCACGATAACAAGCGGCCCCCGGTTACGCTGGACAGATCACGCTTGACCATCGGCCGCGATGAAAGCAACGATCTGGTTTTGGAAGAAGAGGGCATATCCGGATTTCACGCCGAAATACAATTGGACGATGACAGCATCTTTCTCATCGACATGGACAGCACCAACGGCACCTGCGTAAATGGAGAAAAAGTCACCGACAGAACCCGGATCAAAGTTTGGGACAAGTTGAATTTCGATAGAATTACAGCCGAAATTATCAACCCGGAAAAACGGCGGCCCACCGTCATCAGATCGGCAT
>JASFKE010000144.1:0-8271 GCA_050118795.1 Desulfobacteraceae bacterium
TGATCGGCCTGATCGTCTCCATACTGTACGGATTTAGATTCTCCCGGCCCATATTGGAAATTGTCAAAGCCACGGATGAAATCGGAAAAGGCAATTATCAATATCGGGTCCCCTTGAAACGCAATGATGAACTGGGCAATCTGGCGATCGCTTTTAACAATATGGGCCAGGAGCTATGGAAGAACTCGATGACTGAAAAGTCTTTCGGCAAATATGTGGGCACCGAGGTGCTCGATTTAATCTTGGCCAACCCGGAAACCGACTGGCTCAAAGGGACCCGCAACCAGGCCACCATCATATTCGGCGATATTCGCGGCTTTACCTCCTATGCCACGGAAAAATCACCGGAGGAGGTCGTGGAAGCGCTCAATGCCTATCTGGAAATCGCCACATCCCATATCATCCAGTTTGGCGGCTACATCGACAAATTTATCGGTGATGCGATCATGGGCGTTTTTGGTGTTCCCGTTTACAGAAAGGATCACGTGGAACGTGCCGTGCGGGCAGCCATCAAAATCCAAGAAGAGTTGCACAAAGCCAGTCGCCATGGTAACGAATTATTGGCCTCGGTGGGCATCAGCATTCACACCGGTGTGGTGGTCGCCGGAAACGTGGGATCCCAGTCAAAGATGGAGTACACCGTCATCGGAGACAGTGTCAACGTGGCTGCACGCCTGAATGCTCTGGCAAGCGCCGGAGAAGTGGTTGTAAGTCAACAAGTCAAAGAGAGCCTGGATCAACTGATGACCACACAGGCCCTCGGCCCTCAGAACATCAAAGGCAAATCCGAGCCGGTGGAGGCCTTTAAAGTTTTGAGCATGCAATACAAATCCCCGGCGATCAAATAATATGCTCCGTATCTGCACGCTGATTTTGCTGTGGACAATGATGGTGGTAGGTTGCAGCGGCCGCTTTCTGTCGCCTCCCCCTGTGCCGCCCAAGATCGAAACCCAACGATTCGTCGTGGTCACCGCCGGCCAGCAAGATACCCTTGCCTCCTTGGCACGCACCTACCTCAACGATGAAGACAAGGGGTGGCAAATTGCAGCCTACAATGATATCGATACACTGACGCCGGGCCAGCAAGTAGTCATTCCGCGCGTACCGCTAAGATTCGGCGGTATTGAGCAAAACGGATTCCAAACCGTCCCGGTGTTGCTCTACACGGAGATCACGCCCCAGCCCTCCAAATCAAAGGCGACTTACGCCAAGGATTTTGATCGCCAGCTGCAATACCTGGATGACAATGGGTTTGTCACCGCATCCCTTGACGAGTTCAGAGAATTTCTATCCTTTTCAGATCAATTGCCGCCCAAAACAGTGATCATCTCGTTTGATACCACCCGCCTTTGGGTCTATGAGATTGCCTTTCCCATGCTCAAGCTTCGCGGGATGAAAGCCGCTATTTTCATCCGATTGAATGAAGTGGGGTCCCAAAGCCGGCTCACCTGGGCGCAGTTGGCTGAAATGGCAGCCGGCGGATTTGATGTTGGTCTATTGGGCGAGACCATCCTTCCACCTGCAAACCATGATCTAAAACGGTATTTCGACCTGTTTGAAAAAAAATTCACCACCCCCCAAAAGGCTTTTATGACCCATTTAAAACAGCCCTGCCGATATTTTGCCTACCCGGGCGGGGTGGATGATGATCTTACCATTGCCATGTTAAAAAAACATGGATATCGAATGGCATTTACACGGAAACGGGGCAGCAACCCTTTCTTTACGGATAACTATAAAATCAAACGCTCCCTGATTTTCGGCCATTTCGACATGGCTCAATTCCGTCAAAACCTGATCACTTTCAGATCTGCGGAGCTGAGATGAAATCGGTCAATATATGCGTTGCAGGCCTGGTTTTGACAGCTGTTCTGTGCGGCTGCGTCGCCACATGGCAGGGCAGCCGGAAAGTCGTCGCGTCACAAGCCGATACGTATCGTGAAAAAGCCCGAAATTTTGAAGCGCAGGGCGAGTTGCAACTGGCGCTGTTTACCTGGCGCATCGTCGCCGAACTTGAAAAAGATGATACCGTAGCACTAAAGTCCATAGAGAGGATAAAACAGACCGCTGCGAAAGCCGCAAATGACCACTTCCAGCAGGGCTATAAATCTTACCGGGCCGGTGATTACAAAAAAGCGATCAGAGAATTTCTCATCACCCTTCGAAACAAACCCGATCATCGGCAAGCCCGCCATTATCTTAAAATTCGTCTCCAAAACCCCGAACGAGACACCTATCAAGTCCGAGCCGGGGATTCATTTACCCGCATCGCCGCCAAGTTTTTCAAGGATCCCGGAAAAGCTTACATCATCGCTTACTATAACGGACTGGACCCCAAAAAGCCGTTGTTGATCGGTCAGACGCTCTGGTTGCCCGCCATAGATCCGCACTATCTTCAGCCCCGATCAAAAGTCAGTATTCTGCTGAAGAAAGCCCAAAGCGCATACGCTGAGAAACGCTACGACGAGACACTGTCTTTAACCCGAAAGATCCATGCCGAAATCCCGGAACATCAGAAAGCGCGCCGATTGGCCGATGCCGCCCACTTCGATATGGGGATGCATTTATTGAAACAAAAGGCGTATACGGCCGCTTTGGCGCAGTTCAAGCAGGTCAGCTCCGATTTCCAAGGACGCAACCAGGCCATCGCAAAGGTGCACGACCATATCCGGCAATTGGCCACAGAAAAAAAACTCGGCAAGGCCCAACAGCATCTGCGCAACAATGAATGGCAGAGCGTTATCAGTATCACTGATGATATTCTGGAGCATGACCCCGACAACGCCCAGGCCAAAATGCTCTTGTACAACGCCAGCTATAATTTGGGTAAATTGATGCTGGAACGCGGCGACCTCTCCCAAGCCGTGGGCTTGCTGGAACGCATCGATCCATCCTACGAAGAGACCGGGCAGATGCTATCCCTGGCCCGTGCAAGGATGAAGTCTCAAGCCGAGGCCCACTACCGCAATGGTGTAAAACATTTTATCAACGAAGACCTCGAGTTGGCCATTGAGGATTGGAAGCATGCTTTGGAACTCAACCCCGATCATCCCAAAGCCCGTCAGGATATCGAAAATGCCGAACGCTTGCTGGAAAAGCTCAAGGCGTTCGAATAGGAGATACCATTGAGATTCAAATTCAATCCGCTGTTCAAACCCAAAAGTATGGCGGTGGTCGGAGTATCCCTATCCAACGACCGTCACCCGGCCAATGTCATTTTTCATAAACTACTGCTGCGTTACCCGGTAGATGTGTTTGCAGTTAATCCGAAAGGTGGCAAACTCCAGCACGAAAAGATCTTCGAGCGCCTGTCGGACATACCCCAGAAGATAGACCATGTAGTCATCGCGGTTCGGGCTGAACATGTCCCGGAGGTCATGAAAGATTGCGTCGCATCAGGGGTCGGCAGTGCCACCATCATCTCGGGAGGATTTGCCGAAAGCGGTCGGGGGGAGTTGCAGGCCCGTGTCGCTCGCATAGCTGCCGAGGGCGGTCTGCCATTTATCGGCCCCAACTGCCTGGGAATCTATGCTCCAGGGAAATTCGACACTTTCTTTTTACCGGGTGAGCGCCTGGTAAGGCCTTTGGCCGGAAACGTCGCCATTATCAGCCAAAGCGGCGGCGTCCTGGTGGACCAATTGGTAAAATTTTCAGGACAGGGACTCGGTCTCTCCCTGGCGGTCAGCATCGGCAACAAAGCGTTGATTCGAGAGACCGAGCTTCTCGACTATTTGGCCAAAGACCCCCAAACCCGGGTGATCGCCTTTTACATCGAAGGATTTGCTCCCAACGAGGGGCGCGATTTCGTTTTGGCCGCCGCCAAATGCCCCAAACCGATTGTTGTGCTCAAGGCCGGTAAAAGCGCCTCAGGCAGTCGGGCCGTGGCCAGCCATACCGCATCTTTGGCCGGTGACTACGCCGTCTTTTCACAAGTGATGGCTCAACATGGCATTGCCGAGGCAAAAAACGAATACGAACTGATCTCCTTCTGCGAGGCGCTGAGCTGCTACCAACACACCATCTCCGGAAAGGTGGGCATTGTGACCGTTAGCGGCGGACATGGCGCATTGGCGGTGGATACCTGCCTGCAACATGGCCTGACTGTCCCCCACTTGCCTCCGGAGGTCAGTGCCGGGTTGAAAGAGCGATTGGGAAACAGCATACAGGCCATCGCATCCCTGGACAACCCCATCGACCTTACCGGCAGCGCTTTGGATGACGACTTTATCGCTTCGGTGGATGCGCTCAGCACTGCCGACGATATCGATTGTGTTTTGGTGCTTCTGCTACCTTACTCCCCGGGGATATCTTCTGATCTGGGGGCACGCCTGGGCCATGTATACCGCAAAAGAGGCAAACCCCTGGTGGCGTATGTCCCCCATGTGGAAAAATATCGCATGCTCATCGAAGGTTTTGAACTCAACCAGATCCCGGTTTCAGACGCCATAGAGGGAGCTGTGTTGATGGTGGAGGCATTAAGGAGATGGCAACCGTGCTGAAAAAAGAGATTCAAACAATCCTTGATCGCTCAAGACCCCACGGTTGGGTTTTGGAACCGGACGCTAAACGCATATTAAAGATCTCGGGCATCCCGGTTCCCAATTTCCACAGGGTTCAAACCGCCGACGAAGCCATTGCATCGGCGACAACCATTGGCTACCCCGTAGTGGCCAAACTGGTTTCACCTGCGGTGATCCACAAGTCGGAAGCCAAAGGCGTGGCCGTTGGCATACGATCGGATAGACAGATCAAATCCACGTTCGAACGTTTCGCCAAAGAGAAGGCATTTGCCGGCATGTTGGTCGAGGAGCAGGGCGCAGGTTTGGAGCTCATCGTGGGCGGCAAAATCGACGCCCAATTCGGCCCGGTGGTGCTGCTGGGAATTGGCGGGACGAGCGTTGAGATCTATAAAGACACGGCCCTGCGCATGGCGCCTATCAACGCCGGCGATGTAACATCCATGATCAACTGCCTCACGGCCGGCCAACTGCTGCGGGGCTTTCGCGGAGATGCCGCCGTTGACATCAATGCCCTGGTTGGGCTAATGGTCAATTTTTCGGGATTGCTCATGAAGCTGGCCGATCAGATTACCTCCATCGACCTGAACCCGGTATTGTGCTCACCCGATGGATGCCTGGTGGCAGATGCCAGAATCATGCTCCCAAAATAATAGGCTTTAAGATAATGCTTTTGGACTGCGTTATCGGTCGTCGCGGTATTGCAATACAGCTGCCTCCCTCTATCCTTGCCAAAAGCATTATCTTAAAGCCTATATAAATTAAGATCATGCTTTTGGACTGCGTTATCGGTCGTCGCTGGTATTGCAATACAGCTTGCTCCCTCTAGCCTTGCCAAAAACATTATCTTAACGTTTATATAATGCGGTTTAATATTGATGATGGATCGAAATGGCTAATCTTTCGCGCATTGAGAGCCGATAGCAACCCGCAAAGCAGACAAAGGCGCCCTTTGTTGTCACTTCACAAAAGGGTCACATGCACACAATGATGATTAAAACAAAAAAATACACTCTGATGGGAGTGATCCTTTTTATCGGACTCTGGGCCACAGGCTGTGATAAACCGCTGTTTTCAAACGACCTGGATATCATCAAATCCCGCGGTGAGCTCATCGTCATCACCCGCAACAGCACCATCTGCTACTATGAAGGACCCCACGGACCAACCGGATTCGAATATGACCTGGTCAAGGCTTTTGCCGACCATTTGGGTGTGGGAATACGTCCATTGGTCATCGAGGATGAAGCGGACATGATCGAGGCATTGCGAAATGGTGAGGCCGATATCATCGCCGCAGGCATTCCCTTTGGCCGACAATCCGCCCGGTTACTGAGTTTGGGACCAGGCTACTGGGATGTCGAACAACTGGTGGTTGGTCGTCGAGGCGGGTTCTCACCGAAAGATATCAGTGATCTGGCCGGTTCAGCGATTTGGATGACCGGCAGCAGCCACCGCGCGGAAACCCTCAATGCCATCAAGGCCGACTATGGCGAGGTTCCCTGGAATATTTTATCAGATTACAGCTCAGAGGAGTTGCTGCAGATGGTATGGAACCAATCCCTGCCACTGACGATGGTGGAATCCCACACCCTTGCCATGAACCGCCGGTACTATCCTGAGCTGGTGATCCACTTCACCTTGGGCACCTCAAAAAAATTAGCCTGGGCCATGAACCCCCATAGCCGACGACTTCAGCGAGAGGTGACCCAATGGTTTGCCAAAACGAAAACACAAGATTTCATTACCGGATTAACCGATTATTATTTTAGCCACCTGGAAAAGTTTGATTACGTTGATTTGGTACGCTTTCGACAGCGAATTCAGAACAGATTGCCCAAGTATCAGTCCAGCTTTGAAGAGGCCTCCGCAAAATATGGGCTGGACTGGCAGTTGATAGCCGCCCAAGCCTACCAGGAGTCTCATTGGAATCCTCGGGCAAAAAGTTTTACCGGGGTTCGGGGCATCATGATGCTCACACTCGATACCGCGAAAGCCCTGGGGCTTAAAAATCGACTGGAAGCGCGAGACTCGATCTTTGCGGGAACCCGCTATATGGCAAGCCTGCACCGCAGGGTGGGTGACGAGGTGCCGGAACCTGACCGTACCCTTATGGCGCTGGCGGCTTACAACATCGGATTTGGCCATTTGCAGGACGCCCGGAAACTAGCACAAACCCTTAGAAAACCATCTAATTCATGGCACGGTGTAAGGTCGGTTTTCCCATTGCTTCAAAAAAAACATTATTACCGCACCCTTCAACATGGCTACGCCAGAGGCGGTGAAGCCGTACAATATGTGGACCGTATTCGCACATATCACAAGGTACTTGCGATGGCGATGCTGCCGAAAGAGCTTTACGGCATGGGGGAGAGTTAGGATTTCATGCCGAATTTGTTCAGTACGGTACCGACAATCTGATTATCTTTCAACATTTCAATCATGCGCTCCAGGTCTTTGATATTTGTTTTTTCATTCTCAACGACCAGCAAGACGGCGTCAACATACCTTGAAAGCACATAGGCATCTGCATTCGTTAAAAAAGAGCTGCAGTCAAAAATAAGGACGCGTTCCATGGCGTATTTTGATTTCATCTCAAAAATCAACTCTTCCATCCTGGGCGACCCCAAAAGTGCCGCTGAATCCGGCACTGCTTTACCGCTGGGCAATATGGTCAATCGCGGAATCCCCGGATTGACCAGCAACTCTTCGATTTTTGAATTTCCGAGCAGATAGTCCGACAAGCCGGGCCGGGTCTCTGAATTTAGAAAGACATTGGCCATATTTTGCCGTTTGTAGGATCGATTTCTTAAGTCAGTATCGACCAACATAACGGTACGGTCTAAACTCTGGGCGATGCTGACCGCCAAGTTGATGCTGGTGAAGGTTTTTCCTTCTCTGTGATTTGCACTTGTGATCATCAGACTATTCGCGTTCATCTGTTTGAGTTTTTTTAGCACTTGGGCGCGAAGAATCTCGATCTGTTTGGTGACATCCATATCGTGGGAAAGCGCAAAAACACCATTATCCTTTAAAATTCCAGGATCAGTGCTGACGGTTTTTGTCTGGGTATAGATGAGCTTGATCTCTTTTCGAAAAGTTCCGAGCTCTTCAGGATGCTCGGTTTGAAGAAGCCGGCGAATATCTTTCTCCAACTGTATTCTTTCTGACAGCGCCTGGTCGCTTTCGCCATGGCTCCTGACAGCTGTATCGCTTTCACCGCGCCCCGGGCCCATCCTTTCATTCTGTGCCCTTTGAGCCTTGCTGCGCTCCAATGCCTTTTTGATTTTGCTCATGACCGACTCTCCTCCCTAATGTACTTGCGATCCATTTGATGCCCAGATCCGGATGAATGCCATTGCGTTAGATGGCGTTTTAGTCCACATTTATGAATCAGTTTGTTGGATAGGTTGAACGTTAAATCTCAAAAACGATATTAGCGAAATTTCAGGTTTCTAACGTCTACACACTTTACCACCTCGCTTTTTAGTTAAACTTGGCATGCGAAGGCGATATTGGGTCAATGGTATTACGATTTAAAGAACATATCTGCGGGGAGGATACTAAATGCCTTTATCACTCAAATTTCAAATATCGCTTTAGTTTCAAGATGTCAATGTGGTCTCTTGGTTTTTTTTATGAGAGGTACTCCACACGCTACCTGATAGCCTGCGGCGGATTGATGGCAGATCGCATTGCGGCCATGATGAATATCGACATCGATTTTCGAATTATTCCTTTCCGCGGTGAATAT
>JASFKE010000145.1:0-8208 GCA_050118795.1 Desulfobacteraceae bacterium
TCGGTAAATCATTATCCAAACGATGTTAAGGAGCGGGTGATCGTCCACTCAACGATCTACTATCCTTATGGCTATAAAAAACATTCCCCCCATTCCCGCAGGCCCAATTATCTCGTACCCAATAAGAGAGGGCAGGCCTACGACAATATCGGTGGCCGGTCCGGGCTGCATAAACGAAAGCATAGCCGCAACCATCGTATTCACGACCGCCATCGCATTCATCGGAGCCGGCCCGTCCCCGTTCTCCCGGCAAGATCACGCATCCCCAAGGCCTACGGCATCCGATAACGCCTCAGGCGTTAAAAAGCGCCCCCACACTCTCACCGGTGTGAATTCGCTTGATGGCCTCTGCCATAAGCGGCGCTACGGAAATCACATTGAGCTGGTCCAATTGCTTGGTCTCATCCACGTGGACCGTGTTCGCGACCACAAAACGGTCAACCCCGGAGGCCACCAGGTTGGCCGGTGCGTTCCCGCACAATACAGGATGGGTGGCGCCCATGACCATGCTGTTGACACCGGCTGATATCAATGTCCGGGCGGTAGCAACCAGGGTGCTGCCTGTGGAGATCTCATCGTCGAAAATAATGGCGTCCCTGCCCTTGACATCCCCCACAACCAGGCCCTGTTTGACCTGCGTGTCACCGGTTCGCCGTTTGTCGATAATGGCCATGGGAACGTTCAACAGCGCGGCAATCTTGCCCACCCGTTTGGCGCCGCCCGCATCGGTAGCCACCGCCACCGCCCGGGAGAGCTCCATGGTCTGTTTGATATGCGCCGCGATAATAGGGGCCGCGGTGAGGTGGTCCACCGGCATGCTGAAAAAACCGTGAACGGCGTCTGAATGCAAATCCATGGTGAGCACCCGGTCGGCACCGGCTGCTTTGATCAGATCCGCCATCAAACGTCCTGTAATCGATATTCTCGGTGCATCCTTTTTGTCCGAACGCGCGTATGAAAAGTATGGGATCACCGCTGTGATGCGTTTGGCTGACGCACTGCGCAGTGCATCCATGATAATGAACAACTCCATGATGTGGTTGCTCACCGGCGCGGAAAACGATTGAACCACAAACACATCCCGTTCCCGCACATTGGTCAGCACGCGAACAGACAAATTGTCATTGGAAAACCGGGATATCTCCAGCGGGCTCAATTCGGTACCGATGTGGGTACAAATCTCTTTGGCCAGGGCCAAGTTTGAGTTACCGGAGAACACGCGCAATCTATCCATGTCGAAATACCTCCTGTGCAGTGCTGACACTGCCTATTGGTTTCAAACCAATGGTGCTTAATTTTGAACGTCGACACCGACGAGACTCAAATTCAAAGGGAATCTCTAACACAATGGGTGAAATTGTGCTATCTGAATAGTCTGGGTACGGCAACACTCAGCAGAGCGATGGAGGATACGAGAATCCGGTACCAAGTTCAAATGTATTAATATGAACCACCTCACACAAAATGAATATTCGGGAGCACCCTCATGCAGCAGTTCAAATTAATGGTTATCGCCATAATCGTCATCCTTGGAAGCGGTCCCTGCCATGCCTTCCAAATTGAAATCGAGAACAATAGATTGACCGTTGTTGCCAACCAAATCCCCCTGCGGGAAATAATGAAAAAAATAGCCGCCGACTATGACATTGCCGTGCGAATGGACCCGGCGATCAATCCTCAAATTACCGTATCATTTCAAAACAGGGATTTGGAAGATGGCTTAAAGTCCATTCTCAAACCCCATAACCATGCACTGTTCTGGAAATCCAATCCAACACGCCAAGGCAACCCTTCGGCGCCCGCATATCAATTGAGACAGATCCATGTGTTTAAGCCCGGTGAAAAGGGACAAATGGTCGACATCGAGGTGCCCCGAAAAGATGCGCCGTCACAAACGCCCTCACCTATGGAGACAAAAGTGGTGATCAAGAACAACAAGGTATTCGTACCGGTCACGTTGTCCTATGGCGACAGGGTGATTCGAACCACACTGCTTTTCGACACCGGCGCCAGCAGCATTGTTTTGCACCAGGGTGTGGCCGGGAAATTGGAAATCGATGAATATCAAGAGTCCCACGGGCGGGGTGTTGGCGGAGTGGTGATCCAGACCAAAGCGACAAAACTCAACTATGTCGCGGTGGGCCCCCATAAAAAGGAAAATCTTCGGGCCGATATCGTCGAATATCAAGGATCAGAAGACGACGATTACAATGGGTTGCTCGGCATGAATTTTATTCGCGGGCTCAAATACACCATCGACTTTAACAATCAAACCATCCGATGGCTGAAATAGACGCCTGCCCATTGTTGGCTGGAATCGGCATTAAAAACTCATCCGCTGCACCTCTTTATAGGCGTCGATGATTTTGTTCCTCACATTGGATAGCAATTGCAGCGAAATCGATGCTTTCTCCATGGAGATCATGGTTCCATGGATATCCTTGTTGGCGCCAGTGGTCAGTGCCTCCACAGATTTCCCAGCTTCCGTCAATTTGGTGTTCACATCATCAATCGCCTGGGCGACGATTTTTCCAAAGGAACCCTCCTGCTGGGGGTTTTGAACCTTGGAACGTTGGGTGAGGGTATCCTGGATTGGCGTGATACCATTTTGGATCATCATATTACGCATTGTTACCTCCTCTATCGGTCCGCAGCAGCATCGGCCCTGAAAAATACCGGATATTTTTTATTTTCCACTGCTGATAACCGTTCTCAAAGAGCCGAACATCTTAGTCATAATTTGCGCGGAAGCCCTATACAGCAAGTTATTTTCAGACATATTGACCATCTGTGTATCAATATCCACCGTGTTGCCGTCACCGCGCAAAGAGAGTTCATTGGATTCATTTGTATGAATCGTCACCTGATCGGAAGCCGCACCGGTCCCTTCAAGGTGCTTGGCATTGGTTGTTGCCAGCCGAAACCGCCCGGAATCGGGACGGCTCTTTTGAAGCTCCTGATCGATAACGATATCGAAGGATTTATAATTCGGTGTATCGGCATTGGCGATATTGGACACAATGAGCTCATGCCGCCGGGATCGTAACGAGAGCGACTTTTCAACCAAGGGGAAATTTCCCCCGAACAAACTATGATCGCCCATCACCAGGGTCTCCTTTCATTTTCTGTTTTCACCGGTGAACACTGCATTTTTTGTGCCACAAAACCCGGACGGGCCTTGGCATCACCCGCAGCAGCAGCGAATTGCCGTCACAATTGATAGCCGGCCAGCCATATAATAGGCAAAAAGTATGCACACCAGGTAAATTGTGCCATACAGCGCAACAAGTTACGGTATATCTATTCAACGATGGAGTTAACTCATCTCGACCTGAGTCAAAATCCCGGACGCAAAAGCCATTTTATTGACCCCGGATCATCAGCTTTAGGAACCATTCGATACCGGCAGTGTAAATCCCTTAGTTGCATAAAAAATGGCTTGGATGTCGACGAATGAGCGCCCTAAGCGCGCCGATGCTCCCGATCCCAAATCTTATAGGGTCCGCCGTGCAGGACAAACATGAACTCCACCGAATAGAGCAGCGCCATCGAAGAGTAGTGGACCCATATCAGGACGATGCAGACCGAACCCAATGATCCGAAAAGGACATTGAGCGGTGCCACGTTGCGGATATACAAGCCGAAACCTTCCCGCGCAGCGATCCACAACACCCCGAACAAAGCCCCCGCAATCAGCCGGTGGCGAAGCCTGATTTCAGTATGAAGAAACAACTTTGCCGTAATTAAAAAAAACAGAACCAATATCAACCATGAAATGAGGTTGACCTGGGAGAAGGAAAACAGTTCCAAAGCCTGGGTATAGAGGTCATTCAGATAAGCTGCTGATTCAATGTATTCCTGCAATTGCCAGGTGGTGTCCGAGGCCAGGGTCCAGATAAAATTAAACATAAAAAAAGAGACGATGGCAAATATGCTCATGGCTGCATATACTGCCTGCCCTTTAATCAGGCCCCGCCTGGGCAGATTGAATATCTTTCGAAAGGCTTGATCCAAAGATTTAAACAGCAGTCCGCTAATGATGGGCAGCATGACAATATTAATGGTGGTAAACGACCCCAGGCCCACCGAATCCACCAAGTGAGACCGAACCCACGATTTGGGCACAAAGGGAATCAAACGATTGATATCCTCGACTAAAATGGACACCATATCATTGGAAACAAGCTCCGGCAGAAAGATATTTTGAAATAAATTGAGGATAAATAAAAAAAGCGCTGAAAAAGGAATGATGGCCAACAAAAAAACAAAAGAGATCGAAGAGGAGATGGTGGTACAATCGTTTCGTACAAAATTTTGAAATGCAATGGCAAATGAACGATAGAAAAATGTTTGACGCCGCCTCAGTTTCAACATAGCTCCACTGCACCCCATCGAATGTCTCGTATGGATATATTGGCATATTAATGCGATAATTTAAATCTATAGTTGGATTAAAAGACAGACTTTAAAACCAGGTGTTCCGGCTGGGTGTATTTTGGTCTTGTCTATTTCAGGCCCCATTGGTAACGATATAGACGTTAATACAAATAAAAAGGATTGCATCATGATACTGGCATATCAGGGCAAAACCCCCTCCATCGCAGCCAACGCCTTCATCGCCCCCACGGCCACCATCATCGGCGATGTTGAAATCGGTGAAGGTGCCAGCATCTGGTACGGCACTGTGCTGCGCGGCGACCTGGCCGCCATTCGGATCGGCACCGACACCAACATCCAGGACAACTGCACCGTCCACACCGACAACGACAAACCAGCCATCATCGGAGACCGTGTCACCGTCGGCCACAATGCCGTGGTGCACGGATGCACCGTTGAAAACAGCTGCCTCATCGGGATGAATGCCGTGGTGTTGTCCGGCGCGCATTTAAAAACCGGCAGCGTTATCGCAGCCGGCGCATTGATCAAAGAGGGTCAAGAGACCGGCCCGTTTCAATTGCTGGCCGGAATGCCGGCCATAGTTAAAAAAGAGCTGCCGGAAGGGACACTGGAACTGCTCGACCTACCGGTAGATGAATATCTGGAGTTGGCCAGGCGCCATAAAGAGTCGCTTTCCATGTAAAACATTATCTTAAAGCCTATACGGGTCCGGCCCCGCCTTTGCGGGGGTCATATACCGCCGCAATTGGAGATTGGGCCGAATCCGCAGTCAATTGGAAATCGATCCGTTGATCCGATAAGAAATGGACGTTGATGGCCGCCTCTTTTTTCAGCGAAGAGACCGCCCGGCCGGATATCCGGTAGAACGCTGCCATTTGCTTGTCTGACACGGGCGCCTCCTCCCGGCGGCGCTCCTTGCCTCGAAAGCGGTAGATATTATATCGATTCCAAAGCTGCAACACGATGTATATGGCCGCCATCACGAGCAAATAGTAACCAAATATCCGCAGGTTCTTGTACCCCCCAAGCTTGACAAATTGTGCATAAAAGATATGAAGCCCAAACGACCAGGCCGCCAGAAGCAGCAGTGGCCGGATCATGAAAAACCATACCAGCCAACCGGAAACCGCGATACCGCGCTCCGAGTTGCGCCGAAAAAATCCCAGATGAAATGGTTTATCGATGATTATCTCGTCCAAGTCCACTATTTTTCTACGCATACCTGCACCCCCCTATCCGGACTCTCCCAGACCGCCAGCGCCCCCCTTTTTTTGAACAGTGCCTTCGGAAACCCTATCATCGAAGCGACGGCATTGATCACCCAATACAAGAAAGGATACCATATGAGCCAAAAAAACAGGCGCAGGGTCTCTTTTTCAAATGATCGGTTGACCCATAGCCCGATGGCAAATTGAAGCATACACGTCAGCGCAAGGAAGCAACCCGTCCAACCTGGCGGAAACAAAGCACGGACCACCAGCGAAGGGGGCAGTTCGATAAAAAAATGTAAAATCCAAAGCACTGCAGTGATTCCGAAACAATAGGTCCATAACAGGCCCAACATGGCCTCGATATAAATGGGCCAGATTCTTCTCTGTCTCCAATCGAACAGGAATTTGGAGTATTTGAGCAACACTTCATTGCCGCCTTGGGCCCATCGGACCCGCTGGCGGAACACGCCTTGCAGTGTTTCGGGCATCAGAATCCAGCACAACGCCCGGTGTTCATACCGGATATCCCAAAATTTCAACTGGAGTTTCCAGCTGATGTCGACATCTTCGGTGATCATGTTGTCGGACCAGAATCCGACGGACAAAAGGGCCTCTTTGCGAAAGGCGGCAATGACGCCGGATACCGTGTAAATCTTGCCCACGATTCGCTGGGCGGCCTTGATCATGTTCACCACGGCACTGAATTCGCCGACCTGGATCTTGCCAAGGATCGTCGAGCGATTTCTGACCCTGGGGTTTCCCGTAATTGCCCCCACGCGGGGAGAATTTTTAAAGTGCCACACAAAATGGCGGACGGCCTGGGGATCCAGCAATGCATCGGCGTCGATACACACGAGGTATTCGCTCTGACTGGCCAAAGCGCCCATGGTCAAGGCCGTTCCCTTGCCTTGATTGCTTTTCAAGGAGACGACCCGCAGGCAGTTGTGTTTTTTCTGCAGTTCGGAGAGTATTTTCAATGTGTCGTCCGTGCTGCCGTCATCGATCGCGATGATTTCAAAATCCGGATAGTCCTGCTTCATCAAAAACTCTATGGATTCCCGAATACAGCCCTGTTCGTTATGGCATGGGATGAGAATGGATGCCTTGGGCATTGGGGTCTCGAACGCATGTGGCTCTTCTTTTCCCGAGCGAAAGGTGTGAAAAAGAAGGGTACCGATCATCCAGACATAGGACATGAACAGAGGGTACAGAAAAACGAAATTAAATAGAACTTCCATATTAAATACTGCTTCCATGTCATTTGCCCTCCAGCGGGAACTCGTCGACGGATATCATGTCACGAATGATCCTTGCCTGGGGGTGGTTATCGATCACATTGTCAGGGTAGTAGGCAATGTGTTTCGCGCCTGAAGCAACGAGTGCTCTGAGCCATTTATTGATCGTCCGGGTTGCGATGGGCCGGTTTGTCTTCCAGTCGTAGGTCTGAATCTTGAAAACCGTTTTGTCTAGGCCCAAGGGAAGTTGTTTGGCTGAATGAACAAGCCCCTTAAGCCAATCGGTGGGGTGTGCCACCTCTTCCATGAAGGGGTAGGCCATGATGACGACATAGTCGTAGGCCTTGAGACTCTCGATATAGCTTTGGGCCAACCAATGTTCACTGTCAGGATCTGTCAACGTTGGTGCGTAGACAATACGGGCGATATCCGCCTCCGGACGATACCGCAATATGGCCGCCCGCAGCTCGTTGGTCAATTCGATGAGGATTTTGGTTTTCATCTGGGTCCACTGCTCTTTTTGGACCGGTGTCAGACGCTCAAAGGAGCTGGATGGATCCGCGATGGTCCGGAAATGCTTCAGAGCGGCCGGGTGGACGTCCTCGAAGTCGTTTAAAAAACCATCGTCTTGAAAAACCACCCCATGAACCCTGCTGCTCATGGCCATATCTTCATAGAGCATGACCAGTTTCCGGCGTGCTTTTGGACTAAAGGGAGACAGGCGTTTATACCATGATGTCGATGCGCGATCACGGCCATCGCGCCGCTCTTTCACCCGCAGGAGCCTATTTTCTTCTTCGTCCGGCAGTGTAATGCTGAGCATGGGCATCCAGGCATATACTTCGATCTCCCGGATATAGAGCTGGTTGGCCACGTAGCTGAACAGATCCGACTTCATGGGCAGCACCCGGTTCGGGAAATAGACGGTGGCAATGTCGCCGTTTCCGGCTGCATCACTGAAGGCCTGCAGGTATACGGTACTGGGTTTGATTGCAACGATCCGATCGATGAATCGATCCAGGTTTTTCTGTTGCTGGTCGCTGTCGGTGTCATAGAGCAGATCCAGGTCGGCATGGATTATCCTTTTATGGACCGGTCCGCTGAATAGGGTGTTTACCCCCTTGATGAAATCCGTTATCGATGGATTACCGTCGATCATAAAGCGGGGCATGACACTCATCTGGTGGGGCGAGGCCAGAGCATGCCCCAGAGAAAAGGTGATGTCATAACCGCATTTTTTGGCCTCTTCCACCGCTATCTGGTTGTATTTTCCATAGGGCCAGACCATAACACGGGGCGACCACTGCGCCTTTTGAGCCAAGGTCCGGCGAGCGGTCAGAAAGTCCTTTCCCAACCGGTTGCGT
>JASFKE010000146.1:0-8171 GCA_050118795.1 Desulfobacteraceae bacterium
AACATGGTGGATGACATTGATCGTGGTGCTCATTTTTTGGTTGTATTACGAGCGGATCGCTTTTGCCGAAGAGGAGTTCTTAAGAAAAAAATTCGGAGATCAATATGTCCAATGGTCGAGCGGTACCCCGGCATTTATACCATCTTTTAAGAAATTGCATTGGAAAACGCCCCAGCTGCATTTCTCATGGAAAAAGGTCCTTGGGAAGGAGTATGCCGGTTTTTTTGCCATCATCCTGTGTTTTACGTTTCTGAAAGTGTTGATTAGTGTTATAAAATCAGGAAGTTTCTCCATCGATCCGATCTGGATCTACATATTCAGCGGTGGTCTGTGTATCTATTTGACCTTGCGTCTGCTGAAAAGGTGTACCCATGTGCTGAGTACTCCTGATCGGTAGTGCCAACAATCCTATAGTTGCCATGGTCGGCTATGGTTGCATATGAAATGGCGTTAGCTTTTTAACCGCTTATCGAATTGGATAGTTTTTCCGACAACTGATCCCCCTCATCGCCAATGGACTCGGGTGTTGTACAAAAAGGAAGAATGTAGTCCCCCTTTGCATCAAGCCTTAGATAATCGGTAAAGCCATTAAAAATACTTTTGATCGCGTCACAGTTTCCTTCTATTGGTCCGGCACAGGTAACCAATAGAGCAGCCGGCTTTCCACTGATAAGGGAATCATGATCGGGCGTTCCTTCACCTGATACGAGACAAAAATGCCGGTCGATCAGCGGTTTTATCTGTGAAGTGAAGCTCCAGCAAAAAAGCGGTGAAGCATACACAATAGCGTCAGCTTGTATCATTTTCTCGAATATGGGCAATGCATCATCTTTTTGAACACAGCCAGGTTCACTCTTTGTTTCTTTGCACTTGTAGCACCCGATACAGCCGTTCACATTATATTGCGTTATATTTATCCGTTCAAAGCTGTGCCTTTTTTGGATTTTGTCTTCAAACATTGAAAGTAATTTAGCCGTATTTCCTTTCTTTCTTGGACTCCCCAAAATAGTGACAATTTTCATAATGATTCCTCCTAAATGCTACTGTTTAAAGTAAGCTTTTTTAAAACCATTACCGTTGGGCATGAATTTTATATAGCATAGGATGATTGATAGTGATAGCCCTGCAAATGTTAGCACAGCCCAGCGGAAGGGAAAGCACCCAAATAGGGTAGGGTGGTCGAACAGATTTTGGGCTAATGGAGGGCCGGGTACCTGCCGGAATTGAGGTCTCCGCGGCTATGACCTGGGCCCGGAGCGGGCGGAGAAGGTTCCGCCCGCTGGCTCTCTAAGAAGTGGCGCCAACCGGCTTCTATGCTTCTCCCAGGTAGGCTTTTCTAATTTCGGGGTTATGCAGCAGCTTGTCGGCGTCGTCTTCCATGGTGATATTGCCGGTCTCGAGCACATAACCGCGATCGGCCAGCTGCAGTGCGATGTTGGCATTCTGCTCCACCAACAAAATTGTGGTGCCCTCCTGTTTACAGATGTCGCTCACGATTTCGAAGATTTTCTGGACAATCAACGGTGCCAGGCCCAGGGAGGGCTCGTCCAGCAAGAGCACCTTGGGCCGGCTCATCAGGGCCCGGGCGATGGCCAGCATCTGCTGCTCTCCGCCGGAGAGGGTGCCGCCATTTTGTTTTTGGCGATCCCCGAGAATGGGGAACAGGTCGAACATCCGCTTTCTGTCGGCTTCGATACCCTCTTTGTCGTTGCGGTAGAAAGCGCCCATGGTCAGGTTCTCGTCTACGGTCAGGCGCGGAAAGATGCGTCGCCCCTCGGGCACCTGGCACAGGCCGGTTTTGGGCAGGGCCTCGGCGGCGGTGCCATGAATGGGTTTGCCGTTGTACCAGATCTCTCCTGCGTCGATGGGCGTCACGCAGCAGGTGGTCATAAGGGTTGTTGATTTACCGGCTCCGTTGGCGCCGATGATGGCCACGATCTCTCCCGGGTGCACTTTGAGAGATACCCCTTTGAGGGCTTTGATGTTGCCGTAGCTGGAATGGACGTTTTTCAATTCAAGAATCGGTTGATCGGCCATCTATCCCTCCATCTCTTCAGATCGCGTGCCCATCCGTTTGGCCGGGATCAGACCGGCCGGCCTGAAGAGCATCATCACCACCATGGCCAGACCGAATGCCAACATGCGGTACAGTTCGAATTCTCTAAAGACCTCAGGCAGGACAATCAACGCCGCTGCCCCCAGAATAATGCCGGGGATGGACCCCATGCCGCCCAGAACCACCATGCACAGAACCATTGCGGATTCAAGGAAGGTGAAACTTTCCGGACTGACAAAGCGCATGCGGGCACAGAAAAAGGCGCCCGCCATGCCGGCAAACAAGGCGCCCATGGCATAAGCCAGCAGTTTGAGCAGGAACGTATTGACCCCCATCAATTCGGCGGCGGTTTCATCTTCGCGGATCGATTCCCAGGCTCTGCCGATCCTGGAGTAGTTCAAACGTCGCACCGCGATGATGGTGACAATGGCCAAGGCCAGGGCGATGTAATAGAGAAAGTGCAGCTTTTTGAGGTAGAAGAGTTCCAGGGAAAAGCCCCCCTCGAAACTGGGTATGTAAACGCTGGGGACTTTCACGCCGAGGATGCCGTTGGGCCCATTGGTCAGCGACATCCAGTTGTTGAGAATCAGCCGCACGATTTCGCCGAAGCCCAGGGTTACGATGGCCAGGTAATCCCCGCGCATGCGCAGGGTCGGATAACCGATGATGCATCCGGCGATGCAGGCCAGGGTGGCCGCAAAGGGCAGGCAGACCCAGAACGACATGCCGAAGTGGATATTGAGCAAGGCGTAGGTATAGGCGCCGACCCCGTAAAAGGCGATGTAGCCCAGATCGAGCATGCCGGCCAGCCCCACTACCACATTCAGGCCCAACCCCAGGCAGATATAGATCAGCACGTTGATAGCCACATCCTGCTCGTAGCGGCCGGTGAGCAATGGGTAGATGCACGCTCCAACAACCAGTATCGCGATCCATGCCTTGGTGGGCACTTTTTCATTAAAACCGGTTATCTTCGCGCGCATGGCGGAAAGGGGCGTCGTCACCGGTTCGAGGCTGCCGCTCTTGTTCATGATATGGATCACCAAACAAATAAAGGAGCCCACGGCAATGTATAGCCAAACGGTAAATGCCTTGCCAAAGGAGAGGGTTCCGTCCCCATGAATTCCCAGCAGGGGCCAGATGATCCCCATCAGCCACAACAGGCCGATGACATAGCTTTTCCAGATTTTTTTAAACTCTTGTATCATCGACGTTCTCACCCATGATTCCTGTTGGTTTAAAGTACAATACGGCGATCAGTATGATAAAGGCAAAGACGTCCTTATACTGACCGGAGATATATCCGGCACCAAAGATCTCAACCATTCCAATGATAAGCCCGCCCAGCATGGCGCCGGTGATATTGCCGATGCCTCCCAGCACGGCCGCGGCAAAGGCCTTGACGCCGGGTACGAAACCCATGTCGTAGCGCACCGAACCGTAGTAGAGACCCACCATGATGCCTGCGGCGGCGGCCAGGCCGGCGCCGATGGCAAATGTCAGCGAGATGATGCGGTTGCTGCTGATGGAGACCAGCGAACTCATGATTTTGTCCTGGGCCGTGGCGCGCATGGCCATGCCGATGCGGGTCTTGAAGACCAGAATGTTGAGCCCCACCAGAAGCAGGATGGTCATGCCCACGATCATGATTTGCAATACGCTGATATTGATATTTCCGAATTCGAAGCCGCCTGAGAACTTTTCGCCGGGATAGGGTGCATCGAAAACCCCCTGGGTCAGCATCAAAGCATTGGAAAGAAAAATGGACATGCCCAGAGCCGATAGCAGCGCTGCCAGGCGGGATTGCCGCCGCAGAGGCTTGTAGGCGACTTTTTCCACCGCCATGGCCAGAAAAGCGCAATAGGCCATGGTCAGGGCAAAGGAGCCGATGAGGCACAACCAGGGGTGGGATGCCATCAAACCGCGTCCGGCAAAGTAGTTGAGCAAGATAACCCCCATGTATCCGCCGGCCGCAAAAAATTCACCATGGGCAAAGTTGATCAATTGGATGACACCGTAAACCATGGTGTATCCGAGGGCGATGAGGGCATAGAGACCGCCCAGTGTCAGGCCATTTAAGAGTTGCTGAATAAAATATTCCATGTTGTCTCTATCTTACAGGTTTACCGGTTAATTCAGGTTTATGTGTAAAACGGGCAGGGCCGGATGGTCGTCTCACCGGCCCCGCCCATGCGATTCGGGTTTATTTAACGATCCCCTGTTCCGGGGTCCAGTAGAGTTTGTATTCGCCGCCGTCAATTTTAAAAGCGACGTAAGAAGAACCGCTGTCTCCATTGGCCTTGAACTTCACATGCTTGGAGGCGCCTTCGTAATCGAGCTTCATCAATTCGGCCTTGACCTTCTTTGGGTCGGTGGAGCCGGCATTTTTGATGGCCGTCATCAAGGAAATAGCGGCATCGAAGGAATAGGTCCCATATGCGCCGATTTCACCGTAAGAGGAGGTGAACCGTTTTTCATAGGCCTTGTAAGCGGCGGTGGATTTGTCGGTGTAGCCGTAGGTCACGAAGATGCCTTCGGCGGCATCTTTGGCAACTTTGATGAAGTTGGGATGGAACATGGCGTCCTGGGAAACGATCTTGGAGCTGAGCCCCATACGTTTGGCCTGGATGGCCATCAGCGAACCGCTGGCATGGTTCTGAAGGCTCATATACAGGATGTCGGCGTTGTGCTTTTTGGCCATGGTCAAAATGGCGGAGAAATCCTTGTCGCCCTGGTTGACGTGGTCCCGGCCCAGCACCTTCATGCCCATCTTGTTGGCGCTCTCTTCCACACCGTCAGCCAATCCCTGGGAGTAGGTGGTCTTGTCGTCGACGATGAAAATGCTTTTGGCTTTCATGGCCTCGGTCATGAACTTGACGGCCGCCGGGGCCTGGTCGTCGTCGCGGCCGCACATGCGGAACATATAGGGTAAACCGCGGTCGGTGACTTTCTCGTTGGTGGAGGCCGGGGTGATCATGATGATATCTTCCTCAGCCAGGGTCTCGGAGGCCGGGATGGTGGAAGAGGAGCAGTAGGCGCCGATGACACCGGCCACTTCAAGGTTGATCAGCTTGTTGGCGGACGCCACGGCCTGTTTGGGGTCGCAGGCCGTGTCCTGGGGGAAGAGCTCGATTTTGTCGTAACCCGGGATGCCGCCCTGGTCGTTGATCACGTCGATGGCGCACAGCACACCGTTTTTAATATCGTTGCCGTCCGCAGCATAGGGGCCGGTCAGCGGACTCATAGAGCCGATCTTCAGGGTTTTTGCCGTTGCCGTTCCCATGATAAAGGGAACGACCATCAAGGCGAATATGAGTGCAATAAACAGTTTCTTCTTCTTCATTTGAAGCTCCTCCTAAAATAAATGTTATTGGTTTGCCGGCTGACCCAGGTAGGCCTCGATCACCTGGGCATTGGACTGGATCTGTTCCGGCGTCCCTTCGGCGATCTTCACACCGTGATCAACACAGACAATCCTGCTGCATACCCCCATGACAACTTTCATGTCATGCTCCACCAGCAGAACGTCGATCCCCAGCTTGGATATCCGGGAAATGTCTTTCATCAGGTCCGAACTCTCCGACGGGTTCATACCGGCCGCCGGTTCGTCCAGCAAAAGGACCTTGGGCTCAGCCGCCAGGGCCCGGGCGATTTCAAGACGCCGCTGCAATCCGTAGGGCAGGTTGGAGGCCACGGTGTCGGCATATTCCGCCACGCCCATGAACTTGAGGGCCTCCAAGGCCTTGTCGCGGATATGGTCCTCTTCCCTGCGCTGGGAGGAGGTGCGGAAAACGGCACCCACTACCCCTGCCGTGGAACGGCAGTGCCGCGCCACCATGGCGTTTTCCACCGCTGTCATGGCCGAAAAAAGCCGGATGTTCTGGAAGGTCCGCCCCACGCCTTTGGAAAAAATTTCGTGGGGGCGCTTGCCCAGGATACTTTTGCCCTCGAAACGAACGTCGCCGCTGCTGGCTTTGTAGACACCGGTCAGTACGTTGAATACCGTAGTCTTGCCGGCGCCGTTGGGTCCGATCAAGCCCACGACCTCTCCGTTGCCGATGTCAAAGCTCAGCTCGGACAAGGCCACCAGCCCGCCGAATTTTACCGTGATGTTGTCCAACTGTAAGTGTGCCATAACACCCAACGTCAATCCTGTTATTTGGTTAAATCTTGGGGGCAGGCAAGATATGGGGTCTGTTTTGCATCACCTGGACCCTGCTTGCCGATTTGCCACCGGTTTATAATCTAATTTATACCCTTGGAAACGGCCCTTGCAGGCCAATCCCTTCGTACGCCATTGCTTTTCATCGCAACCCTGTCCGCCTCCGATTCATCCACGGTTATCTCACCTGATCAATCCTCACACTGCCGGTCACGCGTTTCCAGGTAATCATTAAATCGTCTCACATGGATGCACATGTGCTTGCAGGCACTATCGGCATCTCCTGTTTTTATGGCGGCCACTACATTCTCAAGATCCCGAAGATCCTCATTCATCTCGGAAACCTCTTTAAAAAGATGTTCCTCCCAATAGCGTCGGCTGCTATTGAGGATGGTTTTAAAGATAGAGATATAGATGGGATTGCCCGTAATCTTGGAAAAGTATTGATGAATGTTTATATCGGCGGTGATAAAATCGGGAACGGCCTCAGGACCCCGTTCGATACATTTGCGGGCTTCGTCAAGGAGTTTTTCAAGGGCCTCGATGTCTGCGTTCGTTTTGCGTTCAGCGGCCAGCCTTACCACATCGCCTTCCACCCGCTGCCGAAATTCGGCGATATAGTGCAGGGGGACCTGGCGAGACCGGATGAGCAGGTCCAGGCTTTCGGCTATCACGTCTGAAGAGATTGGCTTGACCACGGCGCCGCCGCCCATACCCAGCTTGATCTCGATGAGCCCTTTTTGCTCCAGCACCCGCAGCGCTTCACGCAGGGTGCTGCGGCTGGTCTGCAACATCTCCTTGAGCTCGCGTTCGGCCGGCAGCCGGTCGCCCACTTTCAGGTGTCCCTGAATGATGGCTTCCTGAATCTGCTCCACCACATCTTGGAAGATCCGGTTTTGCTTGGCAATTCGAAACAGTTGGTTCATCAGCAGCAGCTCGATCCTGGGTTCTGTCGATTGACATATTGAATTTATCTGGAACTGAATGTCAAACAGCTCAGAAATTATTTTTTATAATGGTCAGACCATTTCGCATACGTGCATAGGGATTGTCAAGGATTATTTTTTTTCAGAATGGCATTTAGTTTCTGGATGTCGACCGGATTGTTCAATTGGAAATAGCCACTACCGCTACGGCGTGCTCGATTCTGACGGCCTTTGCGATATCAAAACCATAACGGTTTCCCCTTTTGCGCATATGGTGCCACCCGCCGACAAGGTTGTTTCCACAATCACTTTTTTTGGGGTAATTTCCAGAATACGGCTTCTCAAGGTTACTTTTTCGACGGGGGTGGGCTTGAGATAGTTCACCTTCAATGCGGCGGTCACATGACGGGCAAGGGGTTCGTCTCCCAGTTCAATACCGGCCTGCCGGCATCGCGCCGCCGAGGCGGTGGCCGCACTGTGACAATCGATGAGAGAGGCGATCAACCCACCATATAGATAGTCCGGAAACCCACCGGTGTGGTCGGGATGGGGATCGAAGAGGCACACGCTCTCATCTCCATCCCAATAGCTTTTGATGTGCAACCCGCTTTTATTCAACCTGCCGCATCCATAGCAGTGGGCATAGTCATCCGGGTAGTAATCCTGGAATGCTTTGCGGTAATCAACCATGGTATCTCCTGCTTTTCTACCCCCAATCTTATCGTATTAAGGGAAAGTCTTTAGGACTCCAAATCCCGCGTTGGCAAGGGGTCGCAGCAAAGTGCCATGGGTGCTTTTCACCCTTTGCGCCTTGACTTGGAAGCACTAAATGTTTTTCATTAATGGGGTCAACCTATGTTTTATCGGTTATTATATCTGTCCATTGGGCCCATATGTCAAGATATCCTTGCAGTTGCTCAAAAAGGCTGTTTTCAGTCCGATAAGTGGAGGTCGCTGTATTTTAACATGACGGGGTTGCAAAAAAATAAAAAGGACCCATATTAGATGATCGGTAATTTAACCTAAA
>JASFKE010000147.1:0-8167 GCA_050118795.1 Desulfobacteraceae bacterium
TTCAGCTTTTGCAATGGCCCCTTTCATCCCCTCGGCTCCCGGGGTCAGCACCAACTCGGCACCAAGATGTCTCAGCAGCTTTTGGCGCTCCACACTCATTGTGTCAGGCATGGTCAAAATGAGCCGATACCCCTTGAACGCGGCGACAAAGGCCAGGCCGATGCCGGTGTTCCCGCTGGTGGGTTCCACCAAGAGTGATTCCGCGTCAATCAGTCCTAAGCGCTCGGCTTCAGAGATCATATAGGTGGCGATACGGTCTTTGACACTGCCCAGCGGGTTGAAAAATTCCAACTTGGCCAACACATCGGCCGACAAATTCTTCTCCATTTGATTTAATCGAACCATAGGGGTGCGTCCAGTGGTGCCTTCGATGGTGTTGTATATGCGCATATTATGCTCCTTTGGCCTCAGCATTGGCCGATTTATAGATGAGTCGCGGTTGTTCCATGATGACGGTGGTATCCGCTGGAACCGATTCGGTCAGCCAAACATTGCCGCCGATCACTGAACGGGTGCCGATGACTGTTTCGCCGCCCAAGATAGTGGCGCCGGAATAGATGATCACCCCATCCTCGATGGTGGGGTGGCGTTTTGTACCCCGGTATTGCTCACCGGCGTTTTTGGGTAAGCTTAAAGCCCCCAAGGTTACTCCCTGGTAGATCCGAACGTTCTTACCGATTTGAGTAGTCTCGCCGATGACCACACCGGTGCCGTGGTCAATAACAAAGCTCTCGTCGATAGTGGCGCCGGGATGGATGTCGATGCCGGTAACACTATGGGCGTGTTCGCTCATGATGCGAGGCAGCAGCGGTATCCCCAGTTCGAACAACCGGTGGGCCACCCGGTGCACCATAATGGCAAAAATACCGGGATAGCTGAAAATAATTTCATCATGGCTTTGGGCCGCCGGATCGCCCTCGTAAGTGGCTCTGACATCGGTGGCCAGGATTGCCCGAATGGCTGGTATGGACTCTAAAACAGCCAATGCCTTGGCCTGGCCGCTCTCCTCACAGTGGCTGCAGGATTGATCAAATCGTAGACAATCATGCCGGATATGGTGGATGATCTGTTCGGAAAGCTTGTCGTAAAGCACCGACACGGTTTGTCCCAGGCTGTATTTCATATTGGCCGGATCCAACGGATCTTTGGAGAAGTAGCCTGGAAATAGGAGCTCACGAAATTGATCGATAAGATCGACCACATACCCTTCCGATGGTATGGGTTCATAGTCGATGTGGGTGTAACACTCATCGCCGGCACAATGCCCAATGATTTTTTCCGCTATTTCCGGAACTCTGGCTTTCATTTGCTGGCAGGCCACCAGGTCCTGGGCGCAGGCGTCAAACTCTTTTAGGAAATCGTTCATCGTGGTGCTCCTCTAATCACATATATATTTATTAATATAAAACCAGTGCCGGCTTTGATTGGATAAACATAAGGCGCATTGATCGTAAATCAAGGCAAACCGCATGGTTGGATGGTTCACCCCCGCCTGTGGTGAAAAGGGGCGGAACCGGCAGTTGAATGGGGTTCTGTATTTTGTGCAACGATGGGGGCGAAGCTTCCGGTGCAGCGACACGGGTTTTTCTGACCGTTCTTGATTTTCAAAGATTCATACCCATTATATGGCGTTTGAAGACCAACCCTTTAACCAAGGAGAGATATTGATGAGCAACCCCCAACATTTTGATGTGATTATTTTGGGAACAGGCCCGGCGGGTCTGCAGGCCGCTATCCATGCCGCCCGAAGAAAGGTGTCGGTGCTGGTGTTGGGCAAAGAGACCAAGAGCAGCTTGTTCAGCGCCCACATTGAAAACTTTTGCTGTATATTCAAGCTCAGCGGCGAAGAGATGATCACAACAGGCCGCCAACAGGCCGCCAATTTCGGTGCCCGGTTCATGGCGCAAGATGTATTGAGCATAAGCCCCCTTGACAAGGGGTTTGAAATAAAAGTGGAGAGTGGCGATACTTTGGAGACGCAAAGCTTGATAATCGCCACCGGTACCCAGCGCAAACGTCTTGGCGCCAAGGGTGAAAAGGAGCTGTTGGGCAAAGGGGTCTCTTACTGTGTCGATTGTGACGGTAACTTTTATCGAAACCAGGATGTGGCCGTGGTGGGTGGCGAGAGCGCGGCCGTGGATGGGGCGCTGACACTGACGCAAATTGCCCGCAGCGTCCATTTGGTATACGATAAATTGGAAGTGGCGGATGACCTGAAAGCTAAACTGGACAGCAGTTCAGTGATATGCCACCCGGGTGTCAAGGTCGAGCGCATCGAAGGCGAATCGGAGGTTCACACACTGGTGCTCGATGATGGACAGCGGTTGGATGTTACCGGTGTCTTTATCGAACAGGGGGCTAAGGGGATAATGGAGCTGGCCACCGTACTTGGGATTATGCTGGATGATGATATGAAATATATTGCCGCCGATAAAAAGCAGGCGACCAATATCTCTGGTATATATGCCGCAGGGGATGTTTGCGGTCCGCCGTGGCAGATGGCCAAAGCCGTGGGGGAGGGGTGCGTTGCCGGGTTGAATGCGGCCAAATTTGCAAAGAGGATAAGGTCGTAAGTATTGAAATGACCCCATAGTTGTAGAAAAAAGATGGCAAAAAGGCTAAAAATACTTGTTATCAAAGACTTTTGAATCGATGGGGATGACAGGGCGCTTCAGCATTGGAATGCTCAAGCGCCCTTTCTTCCTTTAGCAAAAGATAACACAATTAGTGTTGCTCGTTATGGAGCCGTTTCCATTCTAATGGGTTTTACCCCTACTGTTTTTCCTCCCGAAAGAGGGGGATGCGAAATCGGGTGTTTCAGGAAAATTTGATATCCCCCAGAAATTAGGCACCCCCGAGAAATTAGACACTCCCAAGAAATTAGACACTTGTAAGAAATTAGACATTCCCAAGAAATCAGACATTCCCGGGAACTTGGACATTGCCGGGAGATTGATTATAACCGGGGAGCCGGATATTCTCTGGGAATCGGCCGTTCCAGGGGCATCGGCCGTTTCCTGGGAGTCGGTGGTCTCCTGGGAGTCAACTGCTTGCTGGGAGTCGGTCATCTCCTGGGGATCGGGCAAGGGCTCGGCATCTGTATCGTTATCAGTATCGTTATCAGTATCAGTATCGTTATCAGTATCAGTATCGTTATCAGTATCAGTATCGGTATCAGTATCGGTATCAGTATCGGCATCGGGATCAGCATCGGGATCAGCATCGGTATCAGTATCAGCATTGGAATTTGAATTTGTACTCAGGTAATCCGAGCCGTCACCGGAAATGCCGTGGGCGCCTGACTGATAGTTCACTTCGTCTTCACAACTTGCCAACGATGATGTCATTGCACCGCCATCAACGATTACCTTTTGCATCCAGCACTTGAATACCTCTTCGGAAGTGCCGATCAATAGTTCAACATCACCTCCAACGAATTTTTGAACACCGGCATCAACAATGGCCGGCTCCAGGGGGTTGTTATGAACCTCGCAGGAATTAAAATACATAGCCTTGTTATTCAGCGCCGTAGAAGACAGACCCTGGAAATAGGAATAATTCAGGTATCCGTCATCAAGAACAATCCCGGAACTGTCGCCATGACCGATTCTTCCATACAGGATGAGGTTGTCACAAGCCAACCAGTTTTTGATAGCTGTAGTGTTTTCTTCGCTTCCGATCAACTCTTCCACATTATATCCCTGCGATTCGGCAATCTCGACGGCTGTGTTGATACCGGCCAAAGCCGTTGGGATGCTTGTTTCGGCAGTGGAAAATACCATGTCAACGCTATCATCCGGACATGTGGCGTAGGTCAACTTGGTATCTTGATCATAATGACTTTGCTGCTCTTTATAATTTGAAATGATGGAATCAACGGAAAAATCTTCATTGAGATTCACTCGGTATGTATCGGCAGAGTAGGTGGTTTTGCTTAAAAGATATACAACCAAATGATCCGCACTCCCATCATCGCTGTATTGTACTTTAACGTTTGCTTTGTGAAGGATTTCTTCGTCCAGATAGAAATTTTCGTTTATAATTGTGTTGATTTTATCTTCTTTGTCTTCCTGCTTTGTGTCACTTGCAGCCCAATAGCTGTTGTTTGGAAAGATATTTATGGGGACATCTGCCGACGCAAGTGAAACGGAAACCAGTAATATAGTGAATATATAAAATGCATGGCATATCAATTTGTTAGCAACAGTTCTTTTCTCCATTATTCGCACCTTTATAAGTCTAGTGTTTTTCAACGCAAAGCTGACCATTAAATGACTGTCCCTTCTGGTATCACCTCCCTCAGCCAAAGCTTTCAATGAATTAAGTTCGCGGAGTTTTGCGTTTGATTCGTTTTCAAGGCGCACCACTACACAGGAAAGGGCGCATTCTTATTGTCTTTACGCATTGATAGAATTCAAAAAACGAAGCCAAACAAAATCAGGTCGTAGAATTTATTGCTTTATCATCCTGCATTTGCCACCGGCAACAGGTAGTAGTAATCCAATCACACGTCACACGCTGGCCGGCAGTTTTAACTTGCAAGAAAAAAATGGTACTGGCAGCTATATTCATAGCTGGAAATGAGAGCTAATTATATACTAAAGTATCAAAACTAAATCCATCGGGGGGGCAATGACCGGACTGAGCCGTTAAAGATAAAGCTGTATCAAGGGGGGGGCAACGACGTATCGGGGGGCAAAGACCGGACTAAGCCGTGAGAGGCAAAGCCGTAACTGGTCTATTTTTTACATAAATAGTGAAAGTTATGTCTCTTGTATTTTTAATAACGATTGAACATTTTCCTTACACTACTAATCAATACATCAAAAAGACAGTGGCTTGCCATTGGATAACAACTCCGACGCCGAATATATAAATCGGATTTACTATCCTGTATTGAGAGTTCCACCAGACTGCATAGGAACGATCCATCATCACATCAAAAAATCGGTGGCTTGCCATTGGATAACAACTCCGACGCCGAATATATAAATCGGATTTGCTATCTTGTATTGAGAGTTACATCAGACTGCATAAGAACGATTCATCATCATCACAAAACGGTGGTTTGCTATTGGATAACAACTCCGACGCCGAATATATAAATCGGATTCTTGTTATCCTGTATTGAGAGTTACATCAGAATATAATAAATTTCAATAAAAAAAGCACGCACCTTAAATATTTTTTCTGCGGCCTTTAGTTAGTCCCCATCGTTGCAAAAAAAAGATGGCAAAAAGATTAAAAAGTCTTATGAGCATTATCACTTTGCTACTCTTGATAATTTGGAATGATGGAAGTAACCGAATAATCTGCATTAAGATTTACCCGGTAGGTATCAAAAGAGTAACTGGTTTTGCTTAGTAGATACACAATCAAATAATCTGGATTTCCTTCGTTGTTGTATCTTATGCTAACGTTTACCTTGTAAAGGACGGTGTCGTCCAGATCGAAATTTTCATTTATTATTTTGTCGATTTTCTTTTTCTGCTGTGCACCGGCTTCAACTCCAAGATTGTTTGGGAAAACATTTATGGGGACATCTGCCAGTGCAAGTGAAATGGAAACCTGTAATATGGGGGAAATAAATATTACATTGCGTAACAATTTTCCGACAACAGTTCTTTTCTTCATCTTCGCACCTCGACAATGTATTTTTAAACAAAGCTGATCACAAAATATCTGTCACTTCTGATAATACCTGGCTTGACCTGGACTTTCAATGAATTTCGTTCAGCACTCTTACCCGCGAATTTCTTTTTTTACATCGATTCCGTGTTTTTTGATCCGTTTCCAAACCGTTACCCGGCTGACACCCAGAATTCTGCTGGCCTCGGACTGGTTGCCGTGGCTCTGGCGTAATGCCTGCAGCAGTTCTTCTTTTTCCAGTTTTCCTTTGCCTTGGGGGCATTGGGGCAAGGGGCACTCCAAGGTATCTCCCAAAACTTTAGGCGGCAGGTGCCGGACGCCGATGCCGCCACTGGGGCACAGTACAAAGGCATATTCAACGGCATTGCGCAATTCGCGAACATTCCCCGGCCAGTTGTATACGGTCATTTTCTCCATGGCTTCGGGGGTGAGCCCCAATATGTTTTTTCCGGTTTTCGCTGCGTTTTGCCGTATAAAGCTCTGCACAATGGCGGGGATGTCTTCGACGCGCTCCCGTAGCGCCGGGCATCTTATGGGAAAGACATTGATGCGAAAGAAGAGATCCTCTCGAAACAGGCCTTTTTCAATGAGCTCTTCAAGGTTTTTATTGGTGGCGGATACAATGCGGACATCGACTTTGATGGGGGTCTGCTCTCCCACCCTTTCGATCTCTTTGTCTTCCAGCACGCGCAGAAGCTTCACCTGGGTGGACAAAGGAATATCGCCGATCTCATCGAGGAAAATAGTGCCTTCATGGGCCGCTTCAAAACGCCCCACCCGCGCACGGTCCGCTCCGGTATACGAGCCTTTGGCGTGGCCGAACAGCTCGCTTTCCAATAAATTTTCATTCAATGCCGCACAATTGACTTTAATATATGGTTTGTCGCGTCGATCGCTGACCTCGTGAATGGCCCGGGCCGCCAGTTCTTTACCGGTGCCGCTCTCTCCGTTAATCAAAACCGGGGATTGGGTAAGGGCCACATCTTCAATCATTTCAAACAGCGCCGTCATCACCGGTGAGCGGCCCAGAATACCGTGATAGCCGTTTTCCAGTTGCAGGGTGCGTCGCAGGGTATGGATTTCATCTTGCTGCCGGACAATTTCGGACATGTCCTTGATGGTTTCAACTGCGCCGATGGCGCGTTCATTCTCATCATAGAGGATGGATGCATTTTTGATCACGGAGATGGTTCGGTGCTCCTTACTTGTAATGGTGCAGCGTTTGGCCTTGACGCCACCGGATCTGTACAGCCCACACCAGTCTCGGCCCGATCCTTTACCGATGATTTTACATCCCGTGCAGTCCAGGATGCGACAGGACCGGCCAATAAGCTCTTGGAGCGAATACCCGGTCAACGCTTCGACCGCAGGGTTCGCCGCCATGATTCTGCCCCTTGGATCAACCACCAGCACACCATCTTGAAGGGTATCCACGATGGTTTTCCAATACCGCGATAAATGCATGCGATACTCCTGTGTGCTATTGTCAACCGCCCAGGTTAACACCTGCTAACATAACAACGGCTGCCAACGGCCGCAAGCCTTTCCGGAACTATTTTAATGGGCTGCCCGCCTTACCTGTGCAAGCCATTCATCCGGTTCGGGCGGCACATGCCAAAGGTGGGTCCGTGCATATTCATATGGCCGGGACAGTCGTGCGGCTTTTCCGGCATCCAGCGTTTATCTATCTTCACAAAATGGTCGATATCAGTGCTGGCTCCGGCAAGAGAGCGGATTTTCAGTGGATGGATCAGGTCAACACCATTTGACTGCGGCCGGAAACAGATGTGTGGTAAGATCTAAGCGTGCGACCGCAGGGGGGCTTTGATGGTTAAGATATGGCTGTGGGGGGAAACTATGATGTTAACCATGGGGTTAACAACCGTTAATCTGCTGCTGCGAAACCTGTTAACCCACAGGGTGTAAACCACTGCCCCGCCGGTGCTGATATGTGGAGAATTTATTACCATATCAGATGAATATATATAAATTGATGACACTTGTGTTGACTTGGCATGCGGTTTGCTGTCTTTGATAAATGCGTTTAAGTAACATAAAGCGGACTCACCGTTGCCCTGGAGAAGTGTTGACAATTTTGACCGGAGCAATGTTGAATAGATTTTAAACGAGAATGAAAGGAAACCCATTATCATGAAAAAAACCGTTATCAGTCTGTTGACTGTACTGCTGACCATCAGTTTTGCAGGTTCCGCCATGGCCATTGATCGAGGGAACAAGCGCAAAGGTAAATACACCTATCGAAAGGTGTACAGCGCCTGTTTCGAACGTGGTGAAGTCACGTCCAAAAAGCCGCCATTGAGTCCTGACACCAAAACCCAGGCACAATGGACGCAGGTTTTCGAAAAGAAAGAGTTCGACCAATTCGGGTGCAAGCAGGAGTGGAGCCAGCTCGGCGACAAGGACCTGAGCGATATCTATACCTATCTGCACGACCACGCAGCTGATTCACCGACACCGGCCAAGTGCAAATAGCGGATAAATAATTCAGCTTTTAACA
>JASFKE010000148.1:0-8152 GCA_050118795.1 Desulfobacteraceae bacterium
AACGCTAAAGCATTCAGGGGCAATGTTCACAATGCGCTCTTTTTCGAACAGCCCATCTTTATCTTTACGCTGTTCGCGTTTAAAGTCTTTCCTGAATTGAAGCAGCACCGAACGTTCGCGCAGTACCCATGCCAGGCATGAAACAGCGATAAAACCGAGAAAGACCTTGAAGGGGTTGTTGCCTGTGGCCAATATTATGGCGATAAGTAGAATGATGGCCTCAACCGCTAAAAATCGGTGAAACATCATTTTTTTCCCGGTATCTGTATTGCGCAGCACATATTTTTGCAGCGCGATCAAGTGCTTTAGCGTATTGCGGTATCGAACCTGCATGTGTCGCCCCCATTTTTATGCAACTGTGTGGGGTTGCCTCTACCCTATAGATGGACGAAATATAGATGGACTAAATCCCGGCGCTGCCTGGCACAATTGTTTTTTGCCGCGACCTTAAAAACGCGTAAAACGGGCACTGTCTTCTTCCAATTCACGAATGTTTTCCTCGGTCAGGGAGGATGGGCATTCCGGAATTATTTCCAAAAATGTATCGGTGGTAATGCGGCAATCTTTGCCATCCTTAAGCTCTTTTTCAAAAGCAAAAAGGCTTACTTTATGAAAAAGGTACTCAATGTCTGCAGGCGTAAAATAAGAAAGTTCGGATACAACCCGATCTACATCTACATCGCCGTTATTCGTATTGGTTAAGAAATGGCTGAAAATAAGTCCACGGCTTTTTTTATCCAAATCACCGATGGGAATTATACAATCAAACCGGCCTGGTCTTATAAGAGCTTGATCAAGTTGGCGAATATAATTTGTTGCGCACACAAGAAGATTTTTTTTCTTTTCTCTTCTAAATCTTGGTACTTGTTTCAAAAACTCGTTTGTAATGGACTTTTCTGTCCGTGATGCATTGTCACGGCTACCCGCAATCTCTTCAAACTCATCAATGAATATGACAGCTTCATCTAAATTACTCGAAATTTCAAACAACTCTTTTAATTTGCTCCCCATGCGGTCTTCTCCATCAACCAGAAGGTCGCTGGGACTCACCTCAATGAACCGCCATTGAAGCCTTGCCGCTATTGCACGGGCAAAATGGGTTTTACCGGTACCCGGAGGGCCGAAAAAAATAATCGTTCGCGGGGGGGAAACACCATGTTTTCCTGCTAATTCAGATCGTGTCAGTGGAAGAACAATTCGTTTGTCCACAACCTGTTTCGGTGGTTGAGATTCAGAAATCGTGTCCCAAACTGACTTATCAAGCATTTGGGCTCCCATTCGATCAAATTGATCTATTTTTTGCGCATCATGCAAACTATATTCATCTGAACCAATATTTTCAATAAAATCGATGCAGGCAACTTTGATTCCTATATCTCTTCCAATTTTCTCCGACAAAACCCATTTGTGATGCAAAATCTGGGACCACAAGTCTATGGCTTGGTCCGGATCAATTTTTTGACGGCTGATCTCAAAAATACGGGCTGCGTATTGCTCCGGTGACGATATTTCGTTCTGAATCTGCATGGTATTTGCTCCTCGTCAGAAAGTTACACTTGACATTCTCTGTGGTGATTCGAGTCAGATCTGTTTTTGATGCAAGAAACGCTTGATAGAAAGGTTAAGTGATATGCAATAGCGTTTAAGCATTGTCCAACGATAAACAGTAACTATTAATTGTCAATTGGGTTCGATGTCGTGTTGAACACCTCCGATCCAATTGCTTGCAGATCCGTTGTGCTTTTCTTGGCTGCCGCCGGTTCGGGAGGCATCTGTTTTGTGCAACGATAGGGTTAATTGAGACTCATAGATATTTTGGTCAGCTCTTCCGGGCCAAGGTCCTGGGCCATTCTCAGGCCGGCAGCGTTTTTTTTGCACCATTTTTTAAACGCCCGGACCAGGTTGGGGTGGTGAAATATGATGGTATTGGACATCTCGTTGAGGTCTTGTTGAACACGCCAGTAAATATACATGATGGTCGCTCCTGTGGAGAAAATGAGATTATCCTCCAAACGTTTTGTGCATACCCTGTCGCTGCAAAAGTCTCTATGGCTCTATAACAAAGGCTGCCAAATCGAGTGGGGTCTGTTCCACCACCAGGTCGGCCCTGTGGCCGGCCACACAGTTTCCTGCGCACAATTCGGTGATATAACCACTGCAAAGCACAACAGACGGACCATTATGGCCAGAAAAAAACCCGAATCGATTCCATCGATCCGGGATATCCCTTTTTTATCCAAGATAGGCCATGCATCACAAATCCGTCCACGTGGTTGTGATCTCTTTTTTTTTGCTCAGGCAGGTCTTCTGACTTCCGGATCGTCCTACCGGCCGCACCTTCCCAGCCTATCGGCCAGTGGTATCTTGCAGCTTTCGTCCCCGGTTACAGCGGCGGGCCCGTCCCCGATTTCCACAGGGTTCCCTATTATTCTCTATTACGAGCACCTAAACAAGCGTGGATATATAAACTTAGGGGGAAATTTTGTCAATTGGATGTCAGTCGTCCTTCAGCTTTTGCGGATCGCCCACCGGCAGGCCCATGTCCATGGCCCTCAAGACCCGGCGCAGGATCTTGCCTGACAGGGTTTTGGGAATATTGTCGATGAACACCAGTTCCTGTATGGTGATGTCGGACGCTAGGCCGGCCTTGACGAAATCCCTTATCTCCCGGTTCAGTCGGGCGGAGGGGATGATCCCCGGGTGGCAGGTGACATAGGCCTTGATCAGGGGCTCTCCGGGCTCTGCGGACCAGGCGATGGCGGCCGCCTCATGGACAGCCGGATGGCGGCAGAGGGCTCGCTCGATCTCATAAGGGCCCACCAGCTTGACGCCAACCTTGATGAGGTCGTCCATCCGCCCTTGATGAAAGTAATAGCCTTGCTCGTCTACAATGACCATATCGCCGGTATGAAACCAGTCCCTGTTTTCGAAGTAGGCCCGGTAGCGTTTTTCATCCTTCCAGATGGCGGTCATCATCGCCGGCCAGTTCGGCTTCAGGACCAGCTCTCCCATGCTCATGGGCGGCAGCGGGCAGCCCTGCTCGTCCACTACGGCTGCTTCAATCCCGGGAACCGGCTTTCCCATGGAGCCTGGTTTGATCGCCATGGATGGAAAGTTGGCCAGGCAGATCATGCCGGTTTCGGTCATCCACCAGTTGTCGTGCGGTGCCAGGTGGATGTGGTCCCTGACCCAGAAAAATAGCTCGGGCTGCAGCTTTTCACCAACGGTGCAAATTTGCCTCAGGTGGGACAGATCATAGCGCCCGGGCAGGTCTGTCCCGGCCTCCATCAGCTGCCGGATGTTGGATGGAGAAGTATACCAGACCGAGACACGGTGCTTTTCCAGGGTGCGATACCAGTTGGACGCTGAAAATGGATCCCCCTGCACGATGTTGGTCACGCCACACAGCCATGGCGCAAAGGCGCCGTAGACCGTGCCGTTGACCCAGGCCGGTTCGCAATCGGCCCAGACAACAGAGTCTCGGCGCAGGTCGAGCACGAACTGTGCGGTGGATAGATGTCCCACCATGTCGTAATGAACATGCACCACACCTTTGGGCGGTCCGGTAGAGCCGGACGTATAAATCAGGTAGAGCGGCGCATCCCCGGGCAGCCAGCGGGTTTCGGCCTGGTCCGGCATGTCGGCAAGGCCCTCCGGTACCAGGACTTCCTGGTTTAGGAGGCCGGGCAAAGGGCCCTGAGTCAAAAAAAGGGTTTCCACATCCTGAATTGTCGCCGGAGGGAGCTGTTCGATGAAATCGGGATGGGTCAGGACTGCCCGGGGGGCGCCGTCTGCAATTCGGTCCTTGAGTTCATCGCTGCTCAGACTGGTAAACAAAGGTGAAAAGATAACACCCAGGCGGGCGCAGGCCAGCATCGCCAGGTAGATTTCCGGGCAGGGCGACAGCAGGATAAAGAGTCTCTCCCGGGCCTGAAAGCCGTGCGCAGCCAACAAGTTGGCCCACTTGCAGGAAAGGGTTTGCATCTGGGCAAAACTGAAGCTCAGAACCTTTTCGCCCTTTCCGAAAATCAGGGCCGGATGGTCCTTTTTTTGCTTATCGGCGGCGTGGCGATCCACGGCTTCCTGAACGATATTGAACCTGCCGGTTTTGTGCCAGGTAAAGGTTTTTTCTATTTGCTCCCAGAAAAAGGTGTTATACACCTGATCGTAAGATGCCAGGTTGGCTGACGGGTTCTGAGGTTCTATTTTAACCTTGATCATGGCATTTACGCTTTCAAGCGCCGGGAACCATCCACGGAGAGCAAAATTTTTGTTTATGCACGATGTGCCGAACGCGATCTCTACGCCCAGACGGAAAAAGCGGCGTGTATCTGCCGGGCCCTGGCCACCAATTGCTCGCCCAGAAGCGTTGTGGCCGGGGCATTGTCAGCAGCTCGGCATTCGGCTGTCAGCGCCTTGAGCACTTTGCGCATACATTCGGTCAGTGCACCGGGATCATAACCGCCTTCCAAGCTGAAAAGGATCGGAGGCGCATGTTCGTTCTTTGCAAGGTTCGCGACCAGCTTTGTCAATCGGCCAAATGCTGCTGCGGACAGGCTCATGCGGCCCATGGGATCCTGTCGGTGGGCATCGAACCCTGCGCTGACCAGAATCAACTCAGGTCGATACGCTGACAGCAAGGGGCATAAAACGGCCCGGTAGACGTAAAGCAGATCGTCGTCGTCGGTTTGCCTGGGTAAGGGAATGTTCAGGGTATAACCGTCCCCCTCGCCGCTGCCGGTTTCGGAGAAGTCTCCGGTATAAGGATAGAGGAGCTTGTCATGGGTCGAGAAGTAGAAAACCGCCTTTTCGTTATAGAAGATATCCTGAATCCCGTTGCCGTGGTGCACATCCCAATCGATAATCAGCACCCTTTGAACCCCGTGCTGCCGGATGGCGTAGCGTGCACAAATGGCCAGGTTGTTAAAGATACAGAATCCGCCGGCCCTGTCGGGCAGGGCGTGATGACCCGGTGGGCGAACCAGGCACAGGCAGATTTCGCAGCGGCCGCTCATCAGAGCTTCTATCCCCGACAGGCAGCTTCCCACGGCCAGCCAGGCCGAAAGATAGGTCTGGGCGCTGACCGGTGTATGGGTTGCCAGGCTGGTGAAATCATGCTCAGCGGTCTTCAGGACCTTATTGATGTAGACAGGCGTATGAACCAGTTCAAGCTCTTCCAGGGTGGCCATCCGGGGTTTTAGATAAATCACAGCCTTGGCGAACTCCCGGTCCAGCATCCGGTAGACGGCCTTGAGCCTGGCCGGATTCTCCGGATGGGTATGGCCGGTCTTGTGTGCCAGGAACTTCTCGTCCCGTACAACCGCGACTTTCATGTTTCCATGTCCTTCATCAAATAGAGCACCATCATCCGCTCTGTGGTCGCGTCGTAATCCTCGCAGGATCTGAACCCGACCTTCTGGTACAGGCGTATGGCCCTGAAATTATAGGCATCCACAGTCAGCCAGACAATCCTCAGATCCAATGCCCTGGCCCTTTCAATAGCGGCAAGGGTCAGTGCCTTTCCCACTCCCCGCCCCCGATGGTTTTGACTGACAAAAATCAGGTATTCGGCGTCCCGCAGGTTGAAATCAGGCAGGATGACTACATGGCCGATGACCTCTTTGCCGCTCCAGGCCAGGAAATTGTGGCCATTTTCGATCAACTGCCTCAGCCAGGGGTCCCGGACCTCTTTGCTGAAAGGCGGCATCCCCTGAAACTTGGCCTTGGGGGTGAACCGGTCGTACATTCTCGTTAGGCAGGCATGGTCCTCACGGGTATAGGCTTTGACCTCAAAAGCACCACCTTTTTTTTCGATAAAAGGCATTCGTCTGCTTTCACGCGTAACGTCTATCGTAAGGAGAGCAAAGACGGGATGGATTCAACGTTCCAAAGCCGGGCTGCCCTGGAAGATCGCGACGTCGTCAAAATAGGGACGGCGGCGATTCCGTCGATCAGTCTGCTTTCCTTTCGTTGCCGCCTTGACAACCGGTGTCATAGTTGATGCGTGCTTCAACCAGACTTTTGAGCACATCGGGATCGGAGACCGCAGAGAGATCCCCTTTACCATCAAATGTTCCGGAGGCGATCTGGTTCAGAAGATGACGCATAATTTTACCGCTGCGGGTCTTGGGAACGGCATCCGCCCATTGGATGGCATCGATGGCGGCGATGGGGCCGATTTCGGCGAGCACCAGTTGAACCAGTTCGGCTTTAAGGCGTTGCGAAGCAAGTGTGCCGGTTTTCAGGGTGACGAATGCATAGATGCCCTGGCCCTTGACCCTATGGGGCGGGCCAACAACGGCCGCCTCGGCCACCCGGGGATGCAGCATGAGGGCCGCTTCGATTTCGGCGGTACCCAGCCGGTTGCTGGAAACATTGATCACTTCATCGATGCGCCCGATTATCCAATAGTATCCATCCTTGTCTTTGCGCGCCCCGTCCGCTGTAAAGAACATACCCGGGGCCTGGCTGAAATAGGCATTGAGAAAACGGTCGTGATCTCCGTATAGGGTACGGGCGATGCCCGGCCAGGGTTTGCGGATACAAAGTACGCCTTCCTGGTTGGGGTATTTCACTTCATTGCCGACATCATCCAGAACGACCGGATCGATGCCGAAAAAGGGAAAGGAGCAGGAACCGGGTTTCAGGGGGCCTGCGCCAGGCAGCGGGGTCAACAATGGTCCGCTGGTTTCCGTCTGCCAGTAGGTGTCGATTACAGGACAGCGTCCCTGCCCCATGTGCCGGTGAAACCAGCGCCACGTCTCAGGGGAGATGGGTTCGCCGGCGGTTGCCAATAATTTCAAGGAAGACAAGTCATACTCTTTGAGCAGTTGTTCGCCCTCCTTGGCCAGCGCCCTGATTAACGTCGGGGTGGCATAAAACTTGTTGACTCTGAATTTTTGAATAATTTTCCCGAATCGTCCGAAATCGGGATAGCCGGCGCTGCCTTCATATATGACGCATGTCAGGCCGTTCAAAAGAGGACCGTAGACGCTGTAACTGTGGCCGGTGACCCATCCGATGTCCGCCGTGCACCAGAAAATTTCGTCATCTTTCAGATCAAACACCAATCGGGTAGTTATGGCCGTATAGAGCAGGTATCCGCCGTGGGAATGGACAACGCCCTTTGGAATGCCGGTAGTGCCGCTGGTAAACAGAACAAAGAGCGGATCTTCGGCATCCAGGCTTTCCGGCGGCGGCTGCGCCGAAGGCTCGCTGTCCGCCATGGCCTCATGCCACCAGATTTCACGCCGGGGATCCAACCTCAGCATAAGATTGGCCCGGCGATAGACAATAACGGTTTCCAGATGGGGACAGCGACTCAGGGCCTGGTCGGCATGCTCTTTGAATGGAATGATTTTTCCCGAGCGATAACCGCCGTCGGCCGTGATGAGCACCCTGGCCTTGCATTCAAGGATGCGATTGGCCAGGGCCATGGGACCGAATTCGCCGAAAACGACGCAATGGATAGCGCCGATTCTGGCACACGCCAGCATGGCGATGGGAAGCTCCAAAATCATGGGAAGATAGATTACGACGCGGTCACCCTTGCCGACGCCCTTTTTGCGAAGGACGCCCGAGAATTGGCAGACCTGGTCAAACAGATCGCCATAGGTGACGGTGCGTGTATCGGCAGGATCGTCGCCCTGCCAGTAATAGGCGACCTTGTCCCTGGACGTTTCAAGATGGCGATCGATGCAGTTGTAGGCGGCATTCAAGGCGCCCCCGCCGAACCACTCGATTAGGGCTTCGTCAAAATCATAGTTCAGCACCCGCTCCCAGGGCTTAAACCAAGTCAGATACTTCTCGGCCTGCTCCGCCCAGAAATTTTCCGGCTCTTCAATGGATCGCCGGTAGAGGCGTTGGTATTCGGCCATGCCCTTGGCGTAGGCTGTTTGTTCGAATTCGGAGAGGTGAGATCCGAAAAGATCAGGTTTATCCGCCATGGAGATTTCCCTTAGTAAAAAAGCAGGTTGCCTTAAAAAAAAGGTATCCCGGGAAGATGATATCTGTCAACAGCGTAAAAGGGTTTCCAACGTCGACCCGTTTATTTCCAGGATAGCAACGGCGAAAAGTATCGCGTGAAGTGATAAAAAGAGTATGACCGGTATTCGTGAGAGGCTTTGTGGATTTGTTTTTATAGGGTGAACTT
>JASFKE010000149.1:0-8144 GCA_050118795.1 Desulfobacteraceae bacterium
CGGCGTTGCGGGTGAACTGCTCACCCCCACCGGCGCCGCCATCCTGACCACCCTGTCGTCGGGGTTCGGCTCCATGCCGGCCATGACCGTGGAGCACATCGGGTATGGGGCCGGCACCGCCGACCCGTGTATTGCAAACCTGCTCAGGGTGGCCATTGGAGAGGCCAGCGATGATGTGGGCGATTTCCGGATCGAACAAACCGCTGTGATCGAAACTAATATTGACGACATGAACCCCCAGATGTATGATCACGTAATGGGGCTGCTGCTGGATCAAGGGGCCTTGGATGTTTATCTCACACCCTTACAAATGAAAAAAAATCGTCCTGGTACCATGCTGTCGGTGATCTGTCCGCCCGATGCGGTGGGCAGGTTTTCGGATCTCCTCATGAAGGAGACAACCACCATCGGATTGCGCTGGCGGGTTGACAATCGCATCAAGTCCAGGCGGCTGATCAAAAAGATCGACACCAGCCACGGTCCCATTCATGTTAAGATAGCTCAAAACAATGGCCGGATCATCAACCTTACCCCTGAATACGATGACTGCAAGCAAGTGGCACTGGAGAAGAAAATCCCGCTCAAAAAGGTGATGGATGACGTCAGGTCCGAAGCGCTGGACAAAATATAAGGGTTTGCGCCGCAATGGGAAAGCAGTGGTATTGTCAATATCTTGTTTTAACCTGTTATTGGCTAAATCACACAAACCGCTGATCCACTAAAACCGGGAGGGAAAATATGGACAAAATTTTGAGAATCGACATGGGTGCCGCCAATGGCCCGACCTTCACCCAGGAACCGGTCGGTGATTATGCCGGCATGGGCGGCCGGGCATTGACATCAATGATCGTGGGCAAGGAGGTGCCACCGACCTGCCATCCGTTGGGAAAGGAGAACAAACTGGTGATTGCGCCGGGTCTGTTGAGTGGAAGCGCGGCAGCCATGTCAGGTCGCATTTCCGTTGGCTGCAAAAGCCCTCTGACCGGAGGAATCAAAGAGTCCAATTCGGGTGGCCAGGGCGCCCAGGTCATGGCCCGCTTGGGGTATGCGGCCATCGTTCTGGAGGGCAAGCCGGAAAACGACAACCTCTACAAGGTGTTCATCAACAAGGATGGGGTGACGATAACAGAGGATAATAGTCTGAAGATGCTCGGCAACTATGCAGTGGTGGATAAATTGCGGGAAGAGTTCGGTGAGAAAGTCGCCTGCATATCCATCGGCCAGGCCGGCGAAATGAAACTGGGGGCGGCATCGGTGGCCTTTTCCGACATGGAGCAGCGCCCCACCCGCCACGCCGGACGCGGCGGTGTCGGCGCCGTGATGGGAGCCAAGGGCGTCAAGGCGATCGTACTGGACGATGCCGGTATGAAGGTGCGCGCGCCTAAAGATCCGGAAAAATTCAAGGCGGCCAACAAGGAATTTGTTGCCGGTCTGAGAAAGCACCCGGTCACGGGGGAAGGGCTTCCGGCGTATGGAACCAACGTTTTGACCAACGTGTTGAGCGAAGCCGGGGGATATCCCACTCGAAATTTCAGCAGCGGCCAATTCGAAGGCGCCGGCAAGATAAGCGGTGAATCCCAGGCGGAGCTGGAAAACGAACGCGGTGGCAAAGGCTCGGCCACCCATGGGTGCCACAGGGGCTGTGTGATCCGCTGTTCGGGCACATTTTATGATAAGAACGGTGAGTTTTTGACCAAACAGCCCGAGTATGAAACCGTTTGGGCCCATGGCGGCAACTGCGGCATCGACGATCTGGATGCCATAGCCCGGATGGACCGGATGGATGACGACTTCGGGCTGGACACCATTGAAATGGGGGCCACCATCGCGGTCGCCATGGAGGGCGGATTGGCAAAATTTGGCGATGCCGAAGCAGCCATCAACCTGCTCAAGGAGGTCGGTGAAGGGACCCCCCTCGGCCGCGTACTGGGCAGCGGAGCAGCAGTGACCGGACGGGTTCTCGGGGTAGAGCGGGTACCTGTCGTGAAAGGTCAGTCCATGCCGGCCTACGACCCCAGAACAGTGCAAGGCATCGGCGTGACCTATGCCACCACGACCATGGGTGCGGATCATACCGCCGGGTATGCTGTGGCCACCAATATCCTGGGGGTCGGCGGCACCGTGGATCCGCTGAAACCCGAGGGACAGATCGAACTTTCCCGGAACCTGCAGATCGCCACGGCGGCCATCGACTCAACGGGAATGTGCCTGTTTATCGCCTTTGCCATTTTGGATCAACCCGAGACCTTCCAAGCCCTTATCGATCTGCTCAATGCATTCTACGGATTGGAAATGACCGCCGACGATGTCTCCGCATTGGGCAAAAAGGTCCTGACGATAGAGAGGGAATTCAACACCAAGGCGGGATTTACATCGAAACACGACCGGCTTCCCGATTACTTCAACAATGAAAAACTGCCCCCCCATAATATTACATTTATGGTCAAAGATGAAGAGTTGGACGAAGTATTCAACTGGTAGTCCACTTCGGCGGTATCTCAAATCAAGTGCGGGAAAGAAAAAATGCGGGGAGCTTCCAGTGGAAGCTTCCCGCTGCTGCTTGTAACCCAGCCAGGGGGGAAGATCCAAATTGAATGATCAAACATCCACGACCCTTACAATGGTCCTGAAGCAGGAAAAAAGCTCGCTGTTATTCCCGCTGTTCCAGGAAGGATTCCAGGTCGCCGCCAAAGTCGGCTGCGATATTCAAACGCTTTTGTGCGAACAGTTCGGGCTCATGCCCGATTACCTGGCCAATCGAATCAGCACGATTTTTTTAAACGGCAAACCCCTGGATGACGTTTCATCGGCGGTGATCATGGACGGCGCTACGCTGGCGCTGTCGGCGGCCATGCCGGGATTGGTCGGCGCAACTTTCAGAAAAGCCGGGCACCTGGCTGCTTTTCGGGGATCGATCACCTATCGAAAAAAAGAGGATGGTCCAACAACCTGTCATGACGGATTCGTCACGCTGAAATTGTTCAATCTGCTGATCAGTGAAATGGGACCGCCGTTTCTCGAACGCGGCATCTGGGTCAACGGTCGTGTGTTGAGGGGTTTTTTAAACCTGCACCAAACGGATATCCATACGATTTTTAAAGAGTTCAAAAAAAACGGCATCGATCTAACGCCCCATGAGATTGCCGATTTGTCATGGATCACGGACGACGCCCGTTATTATCTCCAAGCAACCAATGAACCATGACGTTGCATAAACAACATGGCAAAATTGGAGAGACCAAAGGTTGGATATTTCAATGATCAAAGCTGAAACAGTTCTATCGAATGATAAGCTTTCCCGGGCGTCGGGAAGACGAATGGGGGAGATCCTGATCGAAAAGCTGAATCAGCCGCCCGATGCCTGCTGGCTGTTCTGCTCTCCGGGAAAAGGTCTAAAAGCCCTGGTCAAAGGTGTTTACGACGCCATCGGCACACCCGTTCTCATCGGATGCACCACCGACGGAGAGATCTCCACCGATGGCTACAGCACCGGATCGGCTGTGCTGGGCGGCATCGTCTCCGACCAGATCGGCTTCGAATTAGTCTCCACCTATGACATTAGCCGGGATGGCGAACAGGCCGGCAGGAATCTGGCCACGGCTTTCTCCGGTTCGGTCTGCTATGTTCAACTGTTTTCCGACGGCATCACCGGAGACGGCAGTGCTATTTTGCGGGGGATGGCCTCGGCTTTCGCCAGAAATATTCCCGTTGCCGGCGGGACCTCCGGGGATGCGGGGAAATTTATAAAAACATGGCAATTCCATGGCAATCGGGTGCTTTCCGACGCAGCCGTAGCCATCGGTTTTACCGGTGATTTTAATTTGGGCACCGGGGTGTGCAGCGGATGGTCACCCATCGGTTTGCCCAAAAAGGTGACACGGGCTTCCAGCAACGTACTCTATGAATTGAACGGTGAATCGGCCTTGGGTGTCTACGAACGGTTCCTGGGCAGACACGCAAAAAGACTGCCCGCCGTGGGTGTTGAATACCCTCTGGGTCTCACCGGCCAATTCGGGGACCCTGGCGGAGAAGATCACCTCCTGCTGCGCGCGACCATGTCGGTAAACCGGCAAGAGGGATCGATCCGTTTTGCAGGAGAGATCCCAGAAGGCACCATGGTCTATCTGACTTGCGGGGACAGAAACTCCATTTTGACGGCCACCGACAAAGCTGTCCGCATGGCCATCGAAGATTTGGAAAATCCCACAAAACCTTGTCTGGTTTTTTTCTACTCCTGCATGGCCCGCAAGACCCTTTTGGGACTGCGCACCAAAGAAGAGATTGAGCGGGTCAAGGCGCAGTTCGAGCCGGGCGTGCCGATCCTGGGATTTTATACCTACGGTGAGTATTGTCCCGTAAAACAAGACTGCCCGAGTCTGCTACACAACGAAACCGCCACCCTATCCGTGATCGGGGAGTGATCCATGCATCGCACTAGAATGCTGCTGAAGCAAATCACCGATTTACAGGGTCTGCTGGAGGTCTCCGAGCGCAAAGCCGACATTCTTACCAACCTGCTTAGAGAGGCCGGTTCGGAGTACGAGCAGACCCTGAAAAAGATCCAGATATCCGAGGCCAACTTCCGGGCCATCTTTGAAAATGCGCCCGAAGCCATCTACATCCTCGATATCCACACCCGCTATATCCTTGATTGCAATCCCTTTATCCAGAAATGGCTCGGGTACACCCGGGAAGAACTCCTGACCATGCAGCTGGATGCCATTCTTGCACCGGGAGCGGAGAATATACACGAAAATATCCAAAAGGCTGTTCGAGAAGGATTTGTTTACGTTCAGGAACGCCGTTTTCAGAAAAAAGACGGCGAGATTGTCGATGCCGAAGTCACGGGCACGGTGCTGGACTATGAGGGTAAAAAGTGTTTTGTGGCCCTCATCCGGGATGTCACCGAGCGCAAACAGATTGAATCCCTGTCGCGGTATAAAGAGCTTTTCGAAAGTGTCAGCGACGTTGTGTTCATCAATGACAAAGAGGGAAAATTTCTGGAAGTCAATGATGTGGCCTGTGATTGTTTGGGGTATTCGAGGGATCAGTTTCTTGAACGCAAATTGAAGGATTTAACCTGTCCGGAATTTTACGACCTGTTATCGAAAATGGGCCGTCAAATCAGCCAGGGGCACTCATACCAGTTTGAGATCAACATGTTGAGCAGCAAAGGCCTGTCCATACCCTTCGAATTTCAGGGGCGCGTCATCTCCTACCTGAACCAATCGGCATTTTTGAGCGTCGCACGGGATATGAGTGTGCGTCAAAAACTCCAGCAGACCCTGATCAAATCGGAACGGCTCTCTGCTGTCGGAGAGATGGCCAGCGGGGTGGCCCATAATTTCAACAACCTGCTTCAGATGATCATGGCCGGCGCCGAGGCCGCCAAAAACAAGCTCGAATCGGGTAAGATCCGCGAATGCCGCGAGGCCATCAAAAATATCATCAATGCTTCACAGAGAGGGGCCGACGTGGTTCGGCGCATCAAGGACTTTACCGTGGTAACGCCCGATGGTATCGATGGGGGTGCCGTGTTCGATCTCGAGGCGTTGGTTGCCGAAGCGATCGAACTGACAAAACCCCTTTGGAAATCCCCCTCTTCTCCGCGCAAGTATCATCTCAATTTCGTAAAAAATGGCGATTGTCACATAAAGGGAAATTCCTCCGAAATCTATGAAGTGCTGATCAATCTGATCAAGAACGCGCTGGAGGCAATGCCCCATGGCGGTGCGTTGACACTAAGCACCCAATCCCGGGATGGTTTGATTACCATGAAAATCGCGGATACCGGCAAGGGAATCCCCGAAGAGAACTTCCAACGCATTTTTGAACCGTTTTTCACCACCAAGGGCACCCAGAGCAGCGGGCTGGGGCTGTCATCATGTTACGGCATCGTGAAAAAACATCAAGGGGAGATTCAAGTCGACAGCACTCTGGGCCAGGGCACTGTCTTTGCCATTGCCCTTCCCAAATTCCAGCCCCTGGATGCTCCGGAAACCAAAGCAGCACACACCATCAAAAATCACTCCCCCACCCCCATAAGGTTTCTGTTGATCGACGATGAAATCAACATCCTCAAAGCGGTTGAGATGTATTTCGAAGAATCCGAAATCGATATCTTTACGGCCAAGACAGCCAAAGAGGGGCTCAGAGCTATCGAATCGGACCGATTCGACGTTATTTTATGCGATCTGGGTATGGATGACATGACCGGATTGGAGGTCGGCAAATGGGTAGGAGAGTATTGCCGCAGAAAAGGTATACCCAAGATACCGTTTTTACTCTACACCGGTTTGGACAAACAGCTGGATGCCGTTAAACTCAAAGAGTCGAACATCGATCGTGTCGTCAACAAACCTACGCCCTGCCACGACTTGCAGTCGATAATCACCGAAATGGTAACCCATCAGTAAGTCCCTTGCGGGCGCCTCATTGCGGACTAAGAACTTTCGTGCTGATATACCGCTTTTCGAAGAGCGCATCGGTCTTCGACGGCGAAAAAATCTCCATGGACCGAGTAGGCCCGTCCCATGCATCCGGCCCCGCATCTCCAATTGGCTGAGCACTCTTTACAGGTCTCTATCCTGGTATGTCGTGAGCGGCTGATGCGCTGCAACCGTGACCAGGATTCGATCTTTTTGGCGATAGAGACGGCAAGGGGGCGGTCGTATGCATCAGTGGCCGCAAAGCCGTCCGCGTGCAACATGACGCAGGGGTAGAGATTCCCCTGGGCCGTGACGTAGGGCGTTTCAATGAAGGTACAGCAGTTGCCCGCAGCATCGCCTCCGGCCATGAACCATTCCAGGGCAGCGATGTTGCCGATTCGGTGATAGCGCTCTTTGAAGGTCTTGTCCCCCATGTAGCGCGCCAGAAGCGCCTCATATTGGGCGGGCACTGGTGGTTCAAGGCCGCCGGGTTGTGCGGCCCGCCCACCGGAAACCAGAGTGCCCGCAGTGAATCGGCCGATGCCCATTTCATCGGCAATCCTCATTAGATCCGGGATATCTTCAAAATTATGCCGCATCTCCGTGAATGTGATGCAGATCCGGGAGGCCATCCCCTCTTTTGCCAACAGCCCAAGCCCTTGCATGGTTCGGTGGAAACTTCCCGCTCCCCTGACCCGGTCGTGAACCTGTGGTGTCGCCCCTTCGAGACTCGTTTGAATTATCAATCCCCGCTCTTTTAAAGTTAAAAGCGCATTCACATGGGCCGCAGTGATCAAAATGGCGTTGGTTTGGAGCCGGACCTCCCTGATGCCCGGCCGGGCGCAGGCCAAAGAGAGCAGCTCGAACCAGTCGGGGTGGGTCAGGGGCTCGCCGCCGGTAATGACCAAAGTTTCAGCGCCAAGGGCCGCAAAACCATCGATCAACCGTGACACTTGCTCTTTGGATACATGTGTCGCTTCCAAGTCGGGGCCGCTCTCGGGCCAGCAATGGCGGCAGCGCAGGTTGCACCTGTTGGTCACGGCCAGGGTCACCGTTTTGGGCGGCTTCAACCCGGCCTTGGCCAATCGCCGGAAAATATCCGTTTCGGTGGGGATCATATCACTGTTGCCCTTTGCGGATGAGTGACCTCGATCTTTGTTTTACAAACTTTGTACAACCACCAATGTAACGATGCAAGCATGGCGGATAAACACCTATGCAAAATTAGAGATTGACATGAACCGAAAGCGCCTATATATTCCATTTTAACGATATGGAGAATGAAATGAAAGAGTTTATCCGCGTTATGAAGGCCCTGTCCGATCCGACACGGGTCAAGATACTCAAAATTCTGGAAAAACGCTTTATGTGCGTGTGCGAACTTCAAACCGCCATCGGGGCCGCCCAATCGACAACCAGCAAGCATCTGAAAATATTGGAGGATGCAGGCATGGTGGATTCTCACAAGGATGGACTGTGGGTCAACTATACCCTTGCCGACGGGCGGCAAAGCCCTTATGCCTCCGCCCTTCTGGGCAATCTGCGGCATTGGCTGAACGATGAAACGGATATATCCGAACTGGTTGGGAGCATCGATCAAATCGACCGTTTCGAAATTCTGAACAAAAACTAAATTTTTTTCACCTATATATCTTTATATTGCGATATAATGAAATATCAACGATTTTTCCCCAAAACAGCGCCATGTTTCTTGGC
>JASFKE010000150.1:0-8121 GCA_050118795.1 Desulfobacteraceae bacterium
TTAAGGTTCTGCTGATTTCCCGGGATGATATGCACCTTCTCCCCCATGCGTTCCACTAAAGATGCGTCATCAGTGGCCTGCCAGCCTTTAAGGTTTGCCTCCCGATAGGCTTTTCGAATGATCGGCAGTTGAAATGCCTGGGGTGTCTGGGCCATGCGAAGCGTATCCCTGGCAATGGTATGGGTGATGACACCGTCGCAATCAACTTGCTTAGGTGTATCCACTGGAAGGATGGCAGGAATACAACTGCCGGATTTTTTTGCACCATGGATGCACGACGCGATCGTGTCCACCGAAACCAGCGGACGCACACCGTCATGGATCAAAATGATCCCTTCCGAATCGGAAATCGCTTCAATCCCATTAAAGACAGAATCCTGACGCCGCCGGCCGCCGGCCACTAAAACAACCTGGGTTCTAAGACCGGCCGGGTCAATAATTTTTTTTTGGCAATATTGAGCGTCGTCAGCAGCTACGACCAAATACAGTTTATCGATTTCATCACTGGCGTCAAAGGCCAGCAAGCAGTGCATTAAAACAGGACGTCCGGCCAATTCCAAGTATTGCTTTGGACGGGCAGAGCCCATTCTAAGCCCTTTGCCGGCGGCAACGATGATGGCCATGTTCATTTTAAATATTTCAGCTCTTTCGGCAAGGGAACCCCTTTGCCCATGGTGTCCTCTCCGTAGTTGACGCTGGAAAGTATTTCAATATCATTCAAGGCCCGTAAGTCGCCCTCAAAAATGACTTCGGAAATATTTTCTTTTTGGATTTTCCCACCGGCCCATTGAATATCTAAAACACTGCTGGCATCAAATCGATCTCTACCGACCACGAGTTCCACAGGCCCACCGTAATATTGCACCACTTTTGCCACCAACAGACTGGGACGGCTATGAAATCCCAATTTAACAGGGATGCCCACTTTGATCGTTCCCCGCTCTACATTCTCATTAAGGATGTCGCGGGCTACATTTTTTCCAGCGCTTAGATAGTGGCAGCAATAAAAGAGGCCAAAATTGATGGTCGATTTTAAAAGTAACTCAGGATCAATAAATTCGGAAAGGCGCTCTTGCACCTGCTTGTAAGTATTTTTGTACCCGGCTTCATGCAGATGGCGTTCGTAAAAGTGAAGCAGCCGGCCCATTAACTTGAGCAGATGAAAAACTACGCTAAAATAGCTGCGCAGCTCTTTCAGCTTGCGGTCGCCAAATCGAAAACCACCATGTATCACATAGGTATCGAAAGAAGATTGAAGATTGTGCACCACCATTTCGAATCTGCGGATCTCCACCTCATTCACCTTGGCAGGCACCAACTGTGAAATTTGGTCCATGTCATAAGGTTCATAGAAGCTCAGCTGGTCGAAACGTCCGGCAATCCCAAGGAATTCGCTGGCAATTTTTACGATATGTTCCTTCTGAACGGATTTGGCATCATCGTCAATATTGTAGGAGAGCATTTCACTGGTCGTAATTCCAGGGAAATCCTCTTCTTCAAATGTTTCCGCGGGTATTGGAATGTTGAGCCGTCTCGCTTCGTTGAGAATCACCGGAGCCAGTTGGGATAAGGCTTTATTGATAAATCCGAGGGTGTCCCGACCCGCACTGCGAAATTCATCACTGTCCGAGAGGTCATAAAAAATCAACCGGTTTAAGATATGTTTCTGGCAATAGCCCCCCAAGCAAAGGTGGCGAACCGCAGCGGACAGTTCACGGTAGAAATACCAATCAGCATTGTTTTTGGCGCCATGAAAATCCAAAAAGTCTTCCAGGACCTTGGATGTGCAGGATAAATTCTTATAGAGTTTTTTGGTAAATGCATGCAGCGGCAGCGATTGCGAATCTAAATATAAACAGCACTTTAAATAATCATGTGAAAAAATCCGCACTTTTTCGGAAAAAGAGATATCGCAATAGCCATTTTGGTTCGTTTGATCTTTCATGCTTCCATTTTCTAACTATTAAGAGCGATGAATAAGCGGCCGAAGCAGGCCATAAGCCGAATCCTGTAACAAGATGGGGTTACCCGCCATCGAGTTGATGATCATTCATCTGGGATGCCGGTTACCCGGCACCTCTAGCGACCTACCCGGAGGCTTGTGCGGGCCGCACTCAGGCACCTCCCTATTTGGTCTTGCACCGGGTGGGGTTTACCTAGCTTCTTCGGTCACCCGAAGAACTGGTGCGCTCTTACCACACCGTTTCACCCTTACTCCGCCTTTGGCGGAGCGGTTTGCTTTCTGTTGCACTTGCCTTCGCGTTACCGCGACTCCATGTTATGGAGCACCCTGCCCTGCGGTGTTCGGACTTTCCTCCGGACCTTCACGGGGTCCGGCGATCATCCGGCCTGCTTCGACCGCAATGGGGCTTTAAATATCATATCATCGAATCTATTGGCAGCTTTATTTGGTGGCAGCTTTATTTGGTGGCAGCTTTATTTGGTGGCAGCTTTATTTTGTAGCAGCCCTATTTTGTGGCAGCCCTATTTTGTGGCACCCTTATTTGGCGTGTTGGATTACAATTTATCCATTACCACTTTTGGGTACATGATGCGTTGACAATGGGGGCACATGCAGATGCTGTCCATTCGCAGCAAATCATGGAATAACTGGGGGGGTATGTTCATTCGGCATACCTGGCAAACACCATCTATGATCTCCGCCATTGCGATGCCCTGCCCTTGCCGTTTGACATTCCCATAGACACCCTGAAGTTTGGTTTCAATACTTTCCCATATATCATTGCGCTTTTGTTCAAGTGATGCCAGCTCTATTCGCTGCTTATCAGCATTTTTCCGGATCTCGTCCTGTTTTTGACGAACTTCCGCTTTGACATCCGCCAAATCTGCATTTGTCTCAATCAAATCCTTTTCAAAGGATTCGATTTGATCCAAATACCCAAGCATTTTATCTTCCAAGTTTGATGATTTGATCTTCAGTTCATCGATCTCCTTGAGCATTGACTGATACTCTTTATTGGTCTTGACAGCCCCCAGCTTCTCTTTGCTTTTGACCACTTGGGTCTCTATCATCTGGACTTCATCTTCATCGCTGCGATATCGTTTTCTCAGGTCATTTAATTTTTGCTCCTGATGTGCAACACGATCTTGGTATTCCGACAGCTCCGCGTTAAGCGCATTAACCCGATCATCGATGCCGGCCAGCTCTTTTTTGGTGCCACTGATCGCAACTTCCGCTTTTTGCAAGACCACCATAATGCGCAACTGCTCTTTAAGGTTGCTCACACGCTTCTCCCCATCCACTATTCACCCGACTATGGGGTTCATTATAAAAGTTCAAAAGGATCCTTTTCCGTCATGCAGGATTCGATCTGAACATCCCAACCTGAACTTTCAGCAGCAGACGTCAAATTTCTTACGAGGGCGTCCAAAATAATATGCTCGGACGCAAAGTGCCCAATATCGATAAATGCTCGACCGGCATCCTCCACGGCACGGGCGTCATGGTACCGCAAATCCCCTGTTACAAAGACTTGGGCATCAGATTTTAAAAAAATCTCCACCAAGCTTCCGCCACTGCCCGAGCAGACCGCAGCCTGACGGACCACCTGTTCAACATTTCCAGCTACCCGGACCTTTTGCAGCCCAAAGCATTTTTTGATATCATCGATCCATTGAAGCACTGTTTTCGGCTGCGCCAGATGGCCGATCCGCCCCATGCCCACCCCGGCATCACAGGTTGTCTCATGACCACCGGCGGCAGGTTTGGCGCCAACCATAGGGGTCAGGTGGTGCAAGCCAATTTTAGTGGCCATCAGGTCATTGATACCGCCGGCTGCACTATCCAGGTTGGTGTGAGCCGAGTAAATTGCCGTACGATTGGCCACAGCGGCCGCAATGGTTTTTCCCACTATGGTCTCTACATCGATACGTTTTACACCATCGAAAATCAGAGGATGATGGGTGATGACCAGATCAACATTGTTGCGGATGGCCGCTTCTATGACGGCCAAAAGCGGATCTAAAGCAACCCAGATCTTTTTGATTTCCCACCCCATGGAACCGACTTGAAGGCCGCAGTTATCCCAATCCTCGGCCAGATGGGCAGGCGCTATTTTTTCCAGCAAACGGGCAACGTCCTCAACACGTACCGTCTTTTTTGCATGGGTATTCAATGGGGTGTTCCTCCGATTGATGAATACAGCATTTTTCGGCAGGATTTCTATAGGCTTATGTCCCCCCCACCCACTTTGTCGATAACACGGCAAATGGCATGGCGGCGTTGATTCAGCAACGCCCAGGGGAGTGTTTTTGTCTCCATCAGCATTCAGTGCAACGTCGTTCATGGGCAATGTGGTATGGGCCCACCTGGGTTCGAACCAGGGACCTACCGGTTATGAGCCGGTGGCTCTTCCAACTGAGCTATGGGCCCATGTGCAACGATGGGTTTAATAACGGTAGTGCGATAATTTGTCAAGTTTATCTAAGAGATTAGAGCCGCCCGCATACATCCGTTGGATTAGGTATCGATAAAACTTTTAAGTTTTCGACTCCGGGTTGGATGGCGTAGCTTTCTCAAAGCCTTGGCTTCAATTTGGCGAATCCTCTCCCTTGTAACGGTAAAATCCTGCCCGACCTCCTCCAAGGTATGGTCAGCTTTTTCGCCAATACCGAATCGCATTCTCAGCACTTTTTCCTCACGTGGCGTCAGGGTTGCCAAAACTTTGCGGGTCTGCTCCGCCAAATTGAAACTGACGGCCGCCTCTGACGGCAGCATGAATTTTTTATCTTCTATAAAATCACCAAGATGGCTATCCTCCTCCTCTCCGATGGGCGTTTCCAAAGAGATGGGTTCACGTGCAATTTTCAATACTTTGCGCACCTTATCCAAGGGGATCTCCATCTTCTCCGCGATCTCCTCAGGCTTCGGCTCTCGCCCCATCTCCTGTACCAGATAGCGGGAGGTTCGAATCAGTTTGTTGATGGTTTCTATCATGTGGACTGGAATACGGATTGTCCTCGCCTGGTCGGCAATGGCACGTGTGATGGCCTGTCGAATCCACCACGTCGCGTAGGTACTGAATTTATATCCCCTTCGGTATTCGAATTTATCGACAGCCTTCATTAATCCGATATTACCTTCCTGAATCAAATCCAGGAATTGCAAACCGCGGTTGGTATATTTTTTGGCGATACTCACCACAAGCCGAAGGTTTGCTTTAATCAGTTCACTCTTAGCCAATTTGGCTCTGACACGTCCCACATCCACATTGGTCAATATGCGCTTTAGAATGCGGCTATTGGCCTTAATCCCACTCTCCTTGTCTTCGATCTGGTCATGGATGTTTCGAATCTGCCCATAGAGCTGCTCAAGCTCTTTATTGGTAAGATCGCTTTTCGGACCGGCCATTTTTACAAAGTGCGTCTTGGCCCTTAAATTTTCTCTAAAGGCAGCCACCGACACGCCAAGAGACTCTGCTGATGCAGTGATCACCCGGTTCATCACATCGAACCACTCAACCAAATTGCGGATATCATCCTCTATCTGGTCGATCACATTCCCCTCAAGCCGCCACTCCTTGAGCATGTCAAAGATTTTTTGGTTTCTGCGCGTGATACAACGCCTGATCCTGCGCTGTTCATCAGCGGCCATCTTGTGATCGTTAAACAATTTCTCTCGAAAGGCCATGTTCTCATCATGAACCTCGGTTATGTTGGCGATGGTCGTTATAAAAGCCTTGATTTGAGTGACTTCATCTTGATAGGTATCTCCTTCGTCAATATCTCTCAGGACGTGTTTTGGACGCAGCACCGAGCTTTCAATGCGTTGTCCCAAGGTTAAAAGGTACTCCACCCCAAGGGTGGTTTCCAAAAGTGCTTTGAGGACATCTTGTTCACCGGCTTCAATTTTTTTGGCAATCTCAACTTCTCCTTCGCGACTCAACAGGGTAACCATTCCCATTTCGCGAAGATACATTTTGACCGGGTCCGTAACAGAACCATAGTCCGAGATAGACGAATCATCTTTTTTATTAGCTGCTGCGGGGGGCTTTGTTTTTGATTTGGCAACTTTTTTATTTTTTTCATCCACGATATCAATGCCCAGATCCTCAAACATCGTCAACGTTTCATCAATCTTATCCGCTGACAACATCTCATCCGGAAGCGCATCATTGATTTCGCCGTAGGATAAAAATCCATTCTTTTTTCCTTGTGCAATCAAAGTTTTAGCAGCTTTTTCATTAATACCTTTGTCACCATTCTTCACTTTGCTGTCCTTGCCCGCAGACGCTGTAGTCAATCGCGCTTTATCGGTTTTTTTTGTATTTTTGGTTGAGTCTTTGGATGCACTGTCGGCTTTAGATCCAAGTTTTGTTTTTTTAGCCATTTGCGCTAGCCTCCCGCAACCTACAATGGGGTCATTTTTTCCCGGCATGAAGCTGCTTTTGCTTCAATAGTTTGCTGAGCAGATCCACGTCGTTGTCTCTTTCGGCTGCTTCAATCTGACGCTGAAGGTCTTTTTTGATTTTTCGACGACGGCGGGATTCAAACTGAACCAGAAGCCTCTCGCAGCCTTGGCGCTCCCAGCGTTGATCCTTGATAGCCAATTTCGCCAATAGATTTCGATATCTTGAATCATCGATCATTGAGACCCAGTCAGCCACGCTATTTTCATCACTCTCTTTTTGATTAATAATCATTTGGCCTATGGTCTTCAATTTTTCGTCTTCAAAATCATCGAGTATATTGCCTCCTACAATTTCGGGAATCATGACCGGATATCGGATGATCATGGCCACGATTTGTTGCTCCAATCGGTCAGGGGGGGCAGTCCGCTCTGTGGTCTGACGAACCTCGGTGGGCATATTGTTGTTCATCGGCCCTTTCCCAGGAGAGAGCCTCACCTTCTCCATTATGGCCGTCTCATCTATATCCAGTCGCTCCGCCAACTGTTTGATATACAGCGATCGGGCGATATTGTCCTGAACGTGGGCAAGAGCATGCTGCAATGCTGATACGACCTTGACTTTGCCCTCAAGACTCGTTCCATAACGTTGAATAGCCGACTCAATGAGAAAAGGGATCATCCCAAGGGCGCGTTCACTGGCCGTGTGAAAATCCTCAGGTCCATACTCCTTTAGATAGTCATCCGGATCATACCCATCGGGCAGTACCAGAATTCGCGCGTCAAGATAGCCTTGTTCAAATATGGCAATACTGCGTTGGGCCGCCTTAATGCCTGCTTGATCCGAGTCATAGACCAAAATCGCTTTGCCGGACGGTCCGATCAAACCTTTAAGCAGCTGCACATGCTCTGGTGTCAACGCCGTTCCCAACGTTGCAACCGCGTTGTTGATACCATAAAGGTGCAGTGCCAAGGCATCGAAGTATCCCTCGACCAGATAAACGATGCCGGTTTTACGAATTTCCGGTTTCGCTTTTTGAATTCCGTATAGGGACCTTCGTTTATTGTAGAGGGGAGTCTCGGGAGAGTTTAGATATTTTGGCATACCCTCTCCCATGACGCGTCCCCCAAAACCGATCACCTTCTGATTTTGATCAAATATCGGAAACATGATGCGATCACGAAAACGATCATAGTATCCACTGCTATTTTTACGGGGAACGATAAGCCCGGTTTTGGCAATCAGTTGCGCCGGCACCTTTTTTTTCCCCAGATGCCGCAGCAATCCATCCCAGCGATGGGGTGAATATCCCAGATTGTGCCCTTGAATAATCTTGCGCGTCATTCCGCGCCCCACCAAGTATGCTTTGGCTTGTTGGCCGATTTCCGGATCGCGCAGCGATTTTTGGAAAAAATACATGGCCAGTTCGTTTACGCGAAAAAGCTTTTCCTTCTCAGATAACCGGTGTTTCTGCTCAGGCGATAACCGATTATCCGGCACTTCGATACCATATTTAAGTCCCAATGCACGGACCGTCTCCGGGAAGGAGAGTCCCTCATGCTGCATGACAAAGCTAAAGACGTTGCCACCTGTGTGACAGCCGAAACAATAGAAAATCTGTTTTTCTGCACTCACCGTAAAGGAGGGAGTTTTTTCAGCATGAAACGGACACAATCCTTTATAATTACGCCCGGATTTTTCGAGAACAACGCTATCGCTCACGATCTCGACAATATTGGCGGTGTTTTTAATT
>JASFKE010000151.1:0-8115 GCA_050118795.1 Desulfobacteraceae bacterium
ATTCTCCGCCAAATACTTTGTATCTCCCAATGCCCCCGATGCGCCCCCATCACCACCAGAACCACATGCAAAAATACCAGCGACCAAGAACATTAACAGAACAATAGAAAACAATACTCTCAACACATTAAACCTCCTTTTCTCAGAATATCTCCTTAATTATATGCTTGCTCTTTTTGTTGGAGCAAAGACAAAAGCAAGCATAATTAACCCTAAGATTGCATCAATTTCAATCCATTACTTTATTTTTAATGATTGCTTTGTTATCCAGACAAGGACAAGAAAATGTTCTTACCGGGCCGCTATATAGGCAGGTCATTGGAATAGGAACAGGACAGCATCGATATTTCCGCATATGACATCTCCAGCTAACGTACAGAAGCAATCCCAACACCAAATTCAATATCGAATAAGAAAAATAGCATTCAGTTCATAGCGGCCTACCAACAGGCAAGCAAATCTGACTGCTGACAGCACATTATTTTTTAACAGTCATATCATTATGCAAATTGTGTAATATATACTTTTTTATGCTTCGTGACTCTATTGTGTTTCTATATGGGCGAATTTTATATGTCAACCAAATTTCACCCAATAATTGCATAAAAAACTGGTATTCTTCTCCAGAATAAGGGCCAGGCGAGGAAAGAAACAAGGTGCTGTGGAGAGCTGGATGAAATTGGAGCAACTCTACTGTGCTGCATATTTCAATCCATTACCATTTAATATCCGGATCGGCAGGACGAAGACCTGCCGCCGGTGAAATTGGTTAGGGATATTTGAAATCAGGAGTTGAGCCTGCGCTCCCAATCGAATTCCGGGTCGGTGACAACATCTTCCATGCGCTGGATACGGCGATTCAGATTCTCATAGCGCCGTTTCAGGCGATTGACCGCGCCCTTGCGCGAGTATGTATAGCTGTCGTAAAACTCCTTTTCATCAAGGCTGTCCAGAGGGATGACCGGCGCCTGTTTCATGATCAGCGCCGCCAGCAGGTAGAGGACAACGATGGGCCAAAATCCGCTAAAAATAAAAACGATGACACCGATGGTTCTCAACCATCCCACCGAAAAATTAAAATATTGAGCCAATCCTTTGAAAACGCCCAATATGATCCCATCTCTGGATCGGTACAGCCCCTTGTCAGAGTGGCCGTAACGTTGCCGGCCCATTGCTTCACGGTGCCTGCCCGATCTATGATAATGTCCGCCCATTGGTTACTTTTCCTTTCGTTCTTTTTCTAACAGCAGTGTTTCCAGTGCCTCGACACGCGATTCCATCTTTTCCAGACAATGATATATCTCTTGTATCATCCTGGCCTCTTCATCGGCCAACCCCTGGTTGCTTCCAGACACACGGCCTTTGATGATTCTTATGGCAAACAGAATGGTCACCGGAATGATCGCCAGGGCGATAACGAGACTACCGAATACGATGGCCACTATAAGCACATTGTGCATGATGGATGTATCTCCCTGTTGGCTGTGTTAAGCAGATATTTCCGGATCGTCGGTTTTATTCCGTGATTTAAGCGCAGCCAATTCGTTTTCAATCTCTTCATCGGCCATGAGATGATCGAATTTTTCCGTAAGTGTTGTCTTCTTTCCCATATTGACCAAATCCGCTTCGGATTCAAGTCTTTCAATCCTGCTCTCAAACTGATTAAATTTTAAAACCGCATCGGCACTGTCCATCCGGCGAATCTCTTCTTCAGCCCTTATCTTCCGGCGCGCGTGGATATGACGCTGCACCAGAACGTGTTGTTTTTCGCGGGCGGACCTTAACTTCTCCTCAAGCTGGCAGATATCGACTTTGTATTTCTCCACCAATCCGTTGAGTTGCGCCAATTCATCATCCAGAGCGTCAGCTTTTCGGGAGTATCTGCGTTTTTCGATCAAGGCCTCCCTGGCAAGATCGTCACGGCCTTTTTGCACCGCAACCGCGGCCTTGTCATTCCAGTTGTTTTCCCGCACCCTGGCCTCAGAGACTTGACGCCGGACCGTCTTGCTGTTTGCCATGACGCCGGCGCAAGAGGATTTGATCTCAACCAATGTATCCTCCATCTCCCGGATCATCAGCCGAATCATCTTTTCAGGATCCTCCGCCCGGTCCAGCATGGAGTTGATGTTTGCACTCACGATATCTCTGAATCTTGTAAATATTCCCATGGATAACCCCCTTTTTATAGCAATCCGATTGATTCTATTGGCTTTAGGATAATGTTCCCGGCGACCATAGAGGGAAGAAACTGTATTGTATTACCGCGACGACCGGTGGTGTAATCCAAAAACATTATCTTAAAGCCTGTAACTGTTATGGGTTTTATAATTACCGGTCTTAAGCATAGCATTTGCCGTGCCGGAAACCACTTCCTCTTACATTTCAGTTGGTTAAAGAATTGCAGGCTTGACAACACGGGTTTTTATATGGTAAATTTGACACAATATTGGCATATTTAACCAATTAATGAAAAAGTAGACCATGACAACTCCGGCAAAATTTTCCAATACCGGGTACCCGGCACAATCCCCCCACCAGGGGATGGCCGACGCCCTTGGGCAATCCGAAGCATTTCTCGATTTCCAGGAAAAGCTCTCCAAAGTTGCCCCCGTAAACCGTCCGGTATTGCTGTTTGGCGAGCGGGGCACAGGTAAGGAGCTGGCCGCTTCAAGGCTCCACTATTTATCAAACCGCTGGCAAAATCCCTTTATCACCCTCAACTGCTCCGCTTTGCCCCCCTCCCTGATCGAGTCCGAGCTGTTTGGCCATGAACGGGGCGCCTTTACCAGCGCAAGCCGGCAACGCACCGGCCGGTTTGAAATGGCGGACCAGGGAAGTTTTTTTCTGGATGAAATCGGAAACATCCCCCCTGAGGCCCAGGAAAAGATCTTACGGGTGGTGGAATACGGCAGCTTCGAACGCGTGGGCAGCTCTAATCCCATCCATGTGGATGTGCGCATTATTGCCGCCACAAATGTGGATTTATCGACGAGAGCCGCACAGGGGCGATTTATGAAAGATCTTCTGGACCGGCTCTCATTTGAGGTGCTCTACCTGCCCCCTTTACGTGAACGCCGGGGAGACATTCCGCTGCTGGCCCGCCACTTTGCAGACCGCATGGCCTTTGAAGTGGGCAGGGAAGCCATCCCCCGGTTCAGCGAACGGGCGCTCTTAAGCCTGGAGGCCTACCACTGGCCCGGCAATATCCGGGAATTGAAGAATGTGGTCGAGCGGGCGGTTTACCGAGCCCAATCCACTGTTATCGACAGCATCGTTTTCAACCCGTTTGAAAATCCATATGCAACCGCCCCACCCGCCGAAAAGGCAGCCGCCAAAGATACCCCGCCGGCGACCTTTTCCCAGCCCCCCATTGAAGATGATCTTCATGCCAAACCGCTTGAAGATGCCGTGTGGGAGCTAAAAGTACGACTGTTGAAAACTGCACTCACCAAGGCGAATTTCAACCAGAAAAAAGCGGCACGGATTCTTGGAATGACCTATCATCAGTTTCGGGCGCTCTATCGCAAATACCGCCAAAGGCAAAGCGATGAACAGGGGGGATGATTTCACTTTTGGCCCCGGCAGCCTCTATACCAGCAAGACAACAGACCCTTTGGTTTTACGACCCTCCAGATCATCGTGGGCCTGCTTGGCGTCTTTGAGCGCATAGGTTCGGTCGATATGAATTTTGACCGCCCCGCTTGCCACCACCTCAAAAAGGTCCCGGGCATGGGCCAGCAGATCCTCCCGCTTCTCAGTGTAGGTCATCAGGCTCGGGCGGGTCAGAAACACAGATCCTTTTTGGGCCAGAATAGAGATATCCACCGGTGCCACGGCCCCCGAGGACTGGCCGAAAGAGACCATCATCCCCATGGGCTTCAGGCAGTCGAGTGATTTCATAAAGGTGGCCTGCCCGACAGAGTCATAGACCACGTCCACCCCCTGGTTGTCGGTAATGGCCCGCACCTTTTGGTCCCATTGGGCATCGGTGTATAAAACCGCATGATCGCACCCGTTGGATTTGGCCATCTCGGCCTTCTCCCGGCTTCCCACCGTACCAATGATGGTGGCTCCCATGGCCTTGGCCCACTGGCACACCAGGGTGCCCACCCCGCCGGCGGCCGCATGGATGAGCAAGGTGGTCTTTTCACCCACGGGAAAACAGCCTTTGAGCAGGTATCGCGCGGTCATGCCCTGGAGCATCATGCCGGCGGCATTTTTGAGGCTGATCTCATCCGGCACTTTCACCAGCCGGTGGGCCGGCATGATCCTTTTCTCAGCGTATGCGCCGGGTGGAATCCCGGCATAGGCTACGCGATCGCCACGGTGAAAATCGCGGACGCCATCGCCGACGGCTTCTACAATGCCGGCGCCCTCCAGACCCGGTATGGCCGGCAGGGACGGCAATGGATAGAGTCCCGTACGGTGATAGACATCGATAAAATTGAGGCCCACAGCCTCTTGGCGAACGAGCACGTCACCATTGCCGGGAGCGCCGGGATCATGGGCCTCCCACTTGAGAACATCCGACCCTCCGGTCTCATACATTCTTATCGCCTTGGTCATGAAATCCTCCCATCGATAGGTTGAATTCATCGGTATAATCCAACCATACCCCAGCCGGGGAAACAACACCAGACCATCTCATCCTATGGCCCGCCGGGCCGATGCTCGGACCCGGCCATTACAGCATTGACATATTATCAGCCATTTGGCATATTTGGAGCAATCACATGCAGGCACCCATAAAGCTTACTCCGATCTATCGAGGTCCTGGTACGGCTGAGGTTGGCTGTTGGATCGATTGCTCTTCATCCGGATATTTCATGACAATTACGTGTCCTGTATATAGACCTATCCCCCGAACAATAAAGTATTCATGGTGTTGTCACATAACAGTCATCTCCAAAGCCTCTTGCGTTGAGCTGGAAATGGCTGTTTTCAATCTGAAGAGACTGTTTGAAAGGAGCTTGAAGCACGATGCAGTTTTTGACAGCCGTTTGCAACAAAATTGATCTGGTCAATGAATACGTGGGCCGGGGGGTGTCATGGGCCACTTTGTTATTGGTGGTGGTCACCTTCACCGATGTGGTCATGCGCTATTTTTTCAACACCTCTTATGTGTTCACCCAGGAGCTGGAGTGGCACATTTTTGCGTTTATCTTTTTGATGGGCGCAGGATATACCCTCAAAAACGACGGCCATGTGCGGGTCGAGGTTTTCTACGGAAAGCTGGGCGCCAAAGGCAAAGCGTGGGTCAATCTGATCGGCGTGCTCTTCTTTCTCATTCCCAGCTGCGCCCTGTTCATCAAAACGGGGATTCCGTTCATGGTAAAGTCCTTCAACATCATGGAGGGCTCCCCCGACCCTGGTGGTATTCCATACCGCTTCATCCTAAAGGGCTGCATACCGGCCGGGTATGCGCTCATCTTGCTGCAAGGCATCTCACTGGGCATTTCAAGCCTGCTGGGTGTGTTGGGTCTGAATCGTGAAGCGGAAAAGGGAGCGTAACACCAATGGAATACCTGGCTGGCTATATGTTCTTGGCAATGTCTATTTTAATCATGTTTGGATTCCCCGTAACCTTCACCCTGGGCGGAACCGCCATGGTTTTCGGCGCCATCGGATTTGGTTGGGACTTTTTCAACCTGCTGCCGCTGCGCGTATGGGGCCGCATGAGCAACGTGACCCTCATGGCGGTCCCCCTCTTTGTCTTCATGGGCGTTATGCTGGAGCGTTCCGGCCTGGCCGATAAATTGCTCGATACCATGGGCATCGTGCTGGGCCGCCTGCGCGGCGGATTGGCCGCATCGGTGGTGATCGTGGGGGCCCTGCTGGGCGCCTCCACCGGTATCGTCGGGGCCACCGTGGTGACCATGGGGTTGCTGGCGGTTCCCACCATGTTGCGCCGGGGCTATTCAAAGGAGCTGGCCTGCGGCACCGTGGCCGCCTCCGGCACCTTGGGGCAGATCATCCCCCCCAGCATTGTGCTGGTGCTGATCGGAGACATCGTAGGCGTTTCGGTGGGAGATCTCTTTATGGGCGCGGTAATACCGGGCCTGGTGCTGGTGGGACTCTATATCGTCTATATCATTATCGCCGCCCGCATCAACCCGGCCAGCGCGCCGGCGATTAAAAAAGCGGATCTCGGCGATCTCGTGGGGAAAAAACTCGCCCTGCAAGTCATGGTCTCCATGGTGCCGCCGCTCTTTCTGATGGTTGCGGTATTGGGCTCTATCTTCGCCGGTATCGCATCGCCCACGGAAGCCGCGGCTGTGGGCGCCGTAGGCGCCACTGTCCTGACCATCGCCAACGGAAAGTTCAATCTCAAAATCCTGAAAGAGGTGATGGAATCGACCATGTCGCTCACCTGCATGGTCTTTATCATCCTCTGCGGCGCGGCCTTGTTCGGCCTGGTCTTCAGGGGGTTGGGCGGCGACGAGCTGGTTAGAGAGTTTCTCAAAGGGATTGGAGATCAACACAGCTATGCCGTGGTGCTGGCCATGGTGTTGGGGATTATCTTCTTCATCGGATTTTTCCTCGATTTCATCGAGATCATCTTTATCCATGTGCCGGTGTTGGCCCCCATCATGATCGAGTTCGGGTTCGACCCGGTCTGGTTCTGTATCCTGCTGGCCGTAAATCTGCAGACATCATTTATGACGCCGCCTTTTGGTTTCTCGCTCTTCTATCTCAATTCGGTGACCCCGCCGGAAGTGAAAACCGGCCATATTTACAAAGGCATTATTCCATTTGTCGTATTGCAGCTGATTGGACTGATGATTGTCATCTTGTACCCATCGCTGGCCACCTGGCTGCCGAAAGTTGTGTTCGGAGGTTGATACCTGAATATTGCATCAATATTTAACAAAGTTTGGTTCCAACGCCGTAAACATTGGGTATTTTTTGTGTCATTTAACTTAATCAAAGGAGGTTGGGTGTGAAAAGACGCGAATTTCTGGCAAAATCTGGGATCGTTGCAGCAGGCGCAGCAGCGGCTGTGGCCGGACTGACCGGCTGTGGAGAGAAAAAAGAACCAGCCGCCCCGGCGCCGGCAAAGGAGCCCGCCGCTCCGGCCGTGGTGACCAAAAAGAGCTATGAGCTGAAAATGGTGACCACCTGGCCATCCAACTTCCCGGTGTTTCAAGTGGGTTTGGACAGCTTCGCCCAGCGGGTGGAGATCGCCAGCGAAGGCCAGATCAAGATCAAAGTCTTCGCCGCCGGAGAGCTGGTGCCAGCCATGGAGACCTTCCAATCAGTATCCGACGGCACGGTGGAGATGGGTAGCGGCGCCGCCTACTATTGGGCCGGTAAACAGCCCGCGGCCCAATGGTTTGCCGCCGTGCCCTTTGGCTTGAACGCCCAGGGCATGAACGCCTGGTTCTACAGCGGCGGCGGCCTGGAGTTGTGGGAAGAGGCTTACGCCCCGTTCAACCTGGTGCCGCGCCCCATCGGCAACACCGGGGTCCAGATGGGGGGCTGGTTCAACAAAAAGCTGAACACCATGGCCGATTTCAACGGGCTCAAGATGCGTATACCCGGTCTGGGCGGCAAGGTCTTCGCCAAAGCCGGCGGCACCGTCACGCTGACACCGGGAGGGGAGATCTTTACCAACCTCGAGCGTGGCGTGATCGACGCCTCCGAGTGGGTCGGCCCCTACCATGACCACCGCCTGGGACTACCCAAAGCCGCCAAATACTACTACTACCCCGGCTGGCACGAGCCCGGCACCGCCCTTGAAATCATGTTCAACAAAAAAGTATACGAAGGGATGCCCAAACACCTCCAGGTCATTCTGGATGCCTGCGCCGCCCAAACCAACGTCTGGCAGCTCAGTGAGTTCGAATCAAACAACGGAGAGTTCCTGGAGAAAATTCTGGCCGACGGTAAAACCGAACTCCACCAGTTCAAACCCGAAATCATGGATAGCATGCGAAAACTGGCCGCCGAAGTAATGGAAGAAGAAGCGGCCAAAGACGCCCTCTCCACAAAGGTCAACGAAGCATTCAAAACATTTAAAAAGCGTGTCGGCGCATGGGGCCAATTCTCTGAAGGCGCCTACCACCAGCTGATCGCCGAAAAAATCAAGACCGGCTAAGGCGGCATGGATCAGAG
>JASFKE010000152.1:0-8113 GCA_050118795.1 Desulfobacteraceae bacterium
CTTGCCAATGCGTATCTCTTTGAAATGGCGGTTAATAAACCTATCCAGCTTTTGTTTGGCCTGGGCCAGCACCTGGGATTCAAAGTCACTGGCAATGCGCTTGAAGTCCGGTTTAGGGGAATCGGAGACATATGTGTTCACGAACCAATCAAAGCGACGCAAGACGTGTAACAGGTGAAGTTCGGCATCGAACTGTTTTGCCATGATGGCCACATATGGCGCTACCACAGTGGAAATGTCGGTGAGCGCTATTGGGTAAAGAATTTTATTAAAACCTTGCATAAGCATCTCCTTTGGTTACTGTTTCTCACCGGTTGCGGATTTATGCATCGGCATGGTATGCGAAAACCATCCAAACACAATATCGCTACACGCTTGTTAGAATTGAAAACAACTCTCGTCCCAACCGGGATTCAGGTTTTCCTGACTTTCCATTCTAAGTTGGAAAGCGTATTTTGTATCGTTGTCAATTTTCATTGTGCGCAGTGGAAGCGCTGGTGAAGAACTCATGATCAGAAACTTCGAGATTTGAGATCGGAAGATCCAGTTCAACTTCAGTTGAAGTTGTAAAAGGCAACGCTAATGCTCATGGCTATCAATCCCTAACAACATTTATTTCAATGATAAGGAAGTGTGTCAATACTTTCCGTTTGCCTTTCCGAGCCCCTTCGAATTTGTTGACAATTAATCGCAAGATTTTTCCGCTTGTCAAGGATTGACAATTGAATTGGTTTCCATTATGGATTTTGGATAGTTTTAAAAGTCCCACCTCAGCGATATCTTGCAAGGCACATTTAAAAGTCCTGTGGTATTAGACATTTGCAGGGCAGGCGGCGACAAACAAAGCTTTATGCAATACCGGTTTCACAATTGCATGATCCATCTAATGTCTACCTTGGGCAATCAATTTCAACGAATGGATCTGGTGTTGATCGATTTCGGGAAAGTTCGGGAAAGTATATTGGGACTATACCCAGCAAAACCGCAGCGGCGACGGCCTGACGGGCCATATCGTTGCGGGTTGGGATCTGCAAACCAATTCAAAAGCGTAGCCGACAGCCGGAAATAGGGATAGACATCATGGAAAAAATAGGGATCTTTGGTGAATTTTTTTATGGTGGCAACGAGTACGCCATAAGACATTTTTCAGAAGCAGATTATTGCGAAGATGAAATTAAGCATTTTGAACACAAAGAATCGTTACGGGCCTACCTGATGAATCTGCAAAGAGATCCGACCATCTGGACCGTCCTGAATACCGTGGCCCGCAATTTTGGCCTCGACCCATGCAAAACAACCATCGACAGCTGCGACAACGAAAATCTGGATTATCTCTGCGAGAAAATCCTTAGCGAAGAATGGGTCCTAATTATACGAAAATATCATGGTGTAAAGAGCGTAAAGCTTGAGCAGTGTTGTATTGATTTAACGCAAAAGATAAATAGGGCTATAAATAGCTGCGCAATAGCTTCGGCCGTTTTAATTGCCGTGCCAATTTTTAAAGCCTTTTTTTATCCTTATCCTGATCAAGTTGCCAGCATGGTGTCATCGGCAATGAGCGTAGCAACCGAAGATTGGAAACAGTTGGCAGAGGCGATAAATGGAGTCAACCGTATTACTCGCGAAAGAATTAGTAACGATGCAATGTTGCACGCTTTAGCCTCTCATAAGGATCGAAAGCTGCAGCAGATGTGGAAGGAGATTTCCGATGCTTTTGCTTATAAAGAAATATAAAGTTGTTTTAATAATACCATTTCTTTTGATGTCAATTTTTATCACAAATGATGTTGTATCTTCAAAAGAAAAAAAAAGCATGAATTTTCATCATGCCTTTTCAACCCTCATAGAAACAGGCTCCAAGGAGAATAAACATCTTATAGAAGGATGGAATGAATATATAATTAAAGTCTTGGGCCATTCCAATACCGAGCATTTAAAGGTCATAGAAGAATTGACCATCGATTATGCAAAAGCATTCAAGGCGTTTGATGAAAAATATGAAATAGATTTGAAACATGATACTATTCAATACACCTCTAAATGGTTGGACCAATTGGTTGAACAATTCGGTAAAAATTTTGTTTGCAACAATAAAAGAGTCATAATGCTTAATCTTATGACGGCTTATGATAGAAGTGAAGGAAAAAAATATGATTTTGAAGCAAACAAAATCATTAGCAAAGAGTTGGTGCTGTATCTTGCTTACGAGAGATATCTTGAGGTTTTTATAGATTATTACAACCAATTAAATGAGAATGACCAAAAAAAAATGAATGCCTGGAAAGAGGTGGCGGAAAAATACCTGTCTATCGCCAAGAGATCCCATTTTGCCCAGATATATTATGGCTCTCATATGAAATATGAAATAATCGATAATGCGATGCAAAGAGAAAATAATGAACTTTATATGTTCTTTAAAAAAACAGATTTTCCTTATGGCAGTGGAGCATTAAAGAAGGCAGAAAAAGATTTAGATGAGTTTGTTGAGATGTGTAAAATGCAGAGCTTAAAACAGCCCTAAAGGCTTTTGCAACGACAGGGTTAATTCCCTGCATTTTATAATTTTTTCACAAAAAAATGAGTGTCACCATATCCCTAAATGTTGCCGATAAAGGATGTCTAAATGTTACTGTTACCTTTTAAAATGCTTTTCCTTGTTGCTGTATATGGTCTCTGGTACAAGACAGGAAACGTAATCATCGCCGCCGGGATTTGGGCGCTGGCGTCATTTCTGGTCAACGTATTTACAGCGGGTCTATCCGTCTTCGCTGGCTGCTGGGCAGCGGCATCTTTCCTGATGGCCTTGGCCGTATTTTTTGGGTTGTCGTATCTACAGCGCTCGGTTTGGATGATTCCCGGCGCCGTAGTCAGCGGTTTTGTTTTGGCTGTTTTTTTCTAATGGCTGCTGCATTTTCAAATATTTGCCCTTTCGGTTGTGGGAGCGGTTATAGTAGTGGGCAAAGTTAAGCTTGATATCCATTATAAAATCTGAATACTTAATTTTGATATAGAACAGCATCAGCGCATGTAGTGCAATTTCCGCTTTCCGAAACGATAACGACCCTTGCCGATCCGCTAAAGTCATATGTTCCCAAAATGTTCCACTGCCCGCTGTTTTGTTTCTGGTTGACTGTCACGGTGTCCAACAAAAGATCGCCATCATAGATTTCAATTGGCACCTCAACGCAGCGGCTTGCGTAATAAGTCCACCGCATGGCGACATCATAGCGGCCGGCAAGCGATGCCTCATAACTATAGGCGGCTCCAGCGTCCCTGCTGTAAAAAGATTGTGCTGCATATGGGTCGGCACCACCTGAAACCTTCCAGGTGCCGCTGGAAAAACTGCCGATGTCACCGTCGTCTATGATGATTGTTTGGCTTTCACCATCAGGCGCGGTTTCTGGCTCCGCATCGGCCTCGACCGGGTGAAATGACGCAGCATCAGCGCATGTAGTACAATTTCCGCTTTCCGAGACGATAACGACCCTTGCCGATCCGCTAAAGTCATATGTTCCCAAAACGTTCCACTGCCCGATGTTTTGTTTCTGGTTGACTGTCACGGTGTCCAACAAAAGATCGCCATCATAGATTTCAATTGGCACCTCTACGCAGCGGCTTGAGTAATAAGTCCACCGCACGGCGACCTCATAGCGGCCGTCAAGCGATGCCTTATAACCATAGGTGGCCCCCACATCCTTGCTGTAAAGGGATTGTGTTCCATATGGGTCGGCACCACCTGAAACCTTCCAGGTGCCGCTGGAAAAACTGCCGGTATCACCGTCGTCTATGATGATTGTACTGCCGGTGTCGCCGTCGTCTACAGTGATTGTTTGGTCATCATCATCCTGGGCTGTATCACCTTTGGTTTCTGCGGAGTCGGTGACATTGATGCCGCATACCTCATTGGATATACCGCTCTCTTGATCGCCATACCAAGCGGAAACGGCAAAACAATAGCGCACGTCGCTTAACAAATTTGAAATTTTGTGGCTTGGTTCGGTTCGATCAAATCCGTCCTCCGACACGGGGACATAGATCTGAGTTGCTGCGCTCAGGTTGTCGGCAACCGATGCATTTTCTATATAATAGATGTAGTAACCTTCCAGTGACGCGTTTGAATCGCAGTTAGGATTCCAGAAAAGCTCAAAGTCTTCAGCTATACCAACTACGGGTAACAAGACAGGTGATGATACCAACATCCAAATGCTCAACAGCTTCCATATTGTTTTCATTGAATCCTCTATCAGCGGCTTTATTGGAGCTAAGAATCTATTCTGTTTTTAGGAGGCTTAACGACTGAGCAGATTGATTGACCTTTGGACGGCAATGAATACCCAGCGAAATAGCGGCTTAGCCCCACTATAACAGCAATCTTCATACCGATTCTTCGAATAAAAAGAGGAGTTGGTTTATTATTTACTTATCGGTAGGTTATATTGATGGATCGACCGCTCCTTCTCACACTGTATTTCTGTTGCCTGTGCAAAATCAGGTGCAAGGTTACTAAAATTTGCAGCCCTGTTGAGAATTGTCCACTTGATATCCCAGACGTTCCGGACACTGCTTTTGAAATCCTGAAATCGAAGGTTCGTCATCGATCACTAAAACACGCTCACCGTTTCCCAAAGGGAGCTCATTGCCAACGGAGCAGACCTGAACGCTCGCACTCTTTTCAACAAACTGACAGCCCCTTTCAGAAAAACGCCTTGAGCGCTTGATTACCTCATTGATGCTGATTACCGTAATCATGTTCATTAGGCAAAAACCAGCAGGTGGCCGAAGAGCTGCAATCGGCCGGCGCTCATCCTGATAAAGCCAGGCGATTCGAGCCGTGATGACAGCTACGGCGAGTTTACCCAGGCGCCAGTTGGTATTTTCAAGAATTTTGAACAGGCGCTGGCCGACAATCCAGAGCAGAAACCTCAGAACGTGGCCGATGCCATTGCCGCTCTGATCGACACACCTGCGGGCGGGCGCAGGTTCCGCACTGTCGTAGATAAAATGGGCATGGGTGATCACATTGTAGGGTATAACGAGCAGCTTGCTCAGATTACTTCCGGTATCTATAACGCATTCGGCATCGGCGATATGCTGAAGCTGAAGAAGTGATTACCTTGATGAGGCCGAATTACACGTGAAAACAGTTCTCAAATAACCGATCATGTGCGGTGTCATCGGTATGTATCAAAAGTTACACGGCTAAAAAATTGGTGTGGCGAGGAGAGAAAAAATTTGCGTTCTATTGGGAGGGTGGGGAGAGGCTCTTATTCAGGTATCTCTTTTTTTACTCATGTGCGTGCATTTACCAACGCCATCGTGATACTGGAAACGCCGGTGAGAAAGTTTACCAAAATCAACGGAAAGCCACCTTACAAAAATTCAGTTAGAATTGCTGAAGATGGTTGACACACAATCTTACCTTTGACATATTTGGCTGCGTAAAAAGCAAATCCCTATCTTTCAATCAGTGAGGAGTAAAACTATGGCATATATGAATTGGACTGACAAGTTAAGCGTTGGGATTGAAGAAATTGACTCGCAGCACAAGAAGCTTATACAAATGATCAATGAGTTTTACGATGGTGTCATAAGCGATGATAAAATAGCGATGGGAAGGTTGCTGACGTCTCTTATTGATTATACCATTAGCCATTTTGCCACTGAAGAAAAATATATGAAGCTGTTTAATTATCCTGGGGCAGCAACCCACATTGAAGAGCACAGGTCATTTACGGATAAAGTGTCAGATATAAAAAAGCGCTTCGGCAGTGGAGAGCTGGTACTTTCACTTGAAATAACGAATTTTGTTAAAGTTTGGATAATTAAGCACGTCTTGGGAATTGACAAGATGTATTCACAGTGCTTTATCTCTAACGGTCTAAAATAACATATTAAGGCGGTGGCAACAGGTATCCATCATCCATGGTTTCAGTTAAGATCTCATGGCAGACTCCCTTGTCGCAGCCAGAATGCCCTTGATGCTTAGGGCTCGCGCAAAAATAACGTCACATTTTCAAGGGCCGATGCATCCCGCCTGGCTGCGTTGCGAAAGCTCGAAATATCTTGATATGCCGTCGCTTTCGCGCCTTGCCAGACGGGCGCCTCAACACTTGAAAATGTAAATTTATTTTTGCGCGAACCCTTACCTGTTGGCCTTGCGGTAACCGAGCTGATCCTGGGCGATGATCATTTTGCAGATATTGGAAGATCCCTCCACCATATAGTAGGTGGGGGTGTCCCGGTAGATGCGGGCCACCGGATACTCGGTGGAGTATCCGTAAGCACCCAGAATACGCATGGCGTAATTGGCGCACTTGTTGACCGTTTCGCCGGCAAGATACTTGGCCTTGGCCACGTCCAGGCCGTTGTTGAGCTTGCCCTGATCCTTGGCCCAGGCGGCTTTGTAGACCAGCAGCCGGGCGGCATCGATCTCGGTAGCCATCTGGGCCACCATGTCCTGGTTCATCTGGTACTGACCGATGGGTTTGCCGAACTGTTTGCGGTCGTTGCAGTATTTGGTCACCTCTTCCAAACAGGCCTGGGCCACGCCCACGGCGCCGGCGGCGGCAGACAAGCGGGTCTGGTTCAACGAGCCGAACACGATCTTGACCCCCATGCCCGGTTTGCCCAGGATGTTCCCTTTGGGCACACGGGTGTTGTCCAAAAACACCTCCCCGGTGGGCGAACAAAAAGAACCCATCTTATCCAGCCGGGTGGTCTTGACGCCGTTGTGGTTCTTGGGCTCGATCACGAAGGCCGACAGCCCCTTGGAACCGGCGTCGATGTCGGTATAGGCATAGTAGATCAGCACGTCGGCCACATCGGCATTGGAGATCCAGGTCTTGGAGCCGTTGAGCAGCCAGTGGTCGCCCTTGTCCTGAGCCGTGCTGGCCATGGCCATCACATCCGAACCGGCATCCGGTTCGGTAATGCCGAAGCCGCCGATCAGATCGGCGCTGCAAAGACCCGGGATGTACTTCTTCTTCAGCTCCTCGCTGCCGTATGTGAGAATCGTATAGGCGCAGCCCAACACCTGCATGTTGACCTGCACCCGCAGCGAGCTGCACACCCTGGCGATCTCTTCGGTGACGATCATGGCGGCCATCCACCCCATCTGCTCACCATCGTACTCTTCGGGGATCACCGTGCCCCAGAAGCCCAGTTCGCCCATGGGCTTGATGGCCTCTTTGTAGGGAAAGTAGTGATCCTTGTCCCACTGGTCCACATTGGGGGCGATTTTCTTTTTGGCAAACTCTCTTACCGCCCTTTGAAGCATCTGAAGGTCTTTGGGTAATGAAAAATCCATGTTCATCTCCTAATGATTATACTAATATTGCTCAGGCAGTCATCTTTTGGATCACCGCTTGTGCCATCTCAAATACTTTTGGATTAAAACGCAGCTTCAACGCCGCCGTGAGCATCTCCATGGTCAACGCCGTGCTGCGCCCGGCCAGCACCGCCAGGGCAGCCAGCGCCCAATCCGTGGATTTAATCTTTTTCGATTTGAAATCAATATCGAGGACGGATGCCCGGGTCTCCGGCAGCTCGACACCGGCCGCCTTGACCACAGTGCCCTCCGGAGAGAGCGCCGCCAGCATCTTTTTTCGCCGGTTGATCCCTTCCGGAGCCAGGGCGATAACCACGCCGGGATCTTCTATCCCCGTGTATTCGATCGGCGAATCCGAGACGATGACTTCGCTGACCGAATGGCCCTTCATGACCGTTATGGGATAGTCGTTCTTCTGGGTGGCGTGGCAGCCGGCCGATGCCCCGGCCAGGCACAGCAATTCACCGGCCGTAATAATGCGCTGGCCGGCACTGCCTAAAATGACAATCTCCTGGCGGCCGGCGCCGGGGGCCTTGCAGGTGGCCGATATCCGTACCGGATCCTTGGGTTTGTCGAGCCCGGCCGCCTCTTGCCGGTAGGCCTGCCCATACTCCGGGCGTGCGTTCAATGCCTGGTAATCAGCCAAATTCGGCATCCGGGCCAAATCGGCATCGATGATCTTTGGGGTCAGTTTGTTGCGCCGGGTGTAGCGGCCCGGGCAGATCCCCCAGATATCCACCAGGGAAAAGCCGTCGAAAGCAATGGCCGCCTTGAGCATATCGCCAA
>JASFKE010000153.1:0-8078 GCA_050118795.1 Desulfobacteraceae bacterium
CCCGAACGGATGCGGTAAAAGCAATGTCATCGACGCCTTGCGATGGGTCATGGGGGAACAAAGTGTCAAGCAGCTGCGCGGTAAAAGCATGGAAGATATTATATTTGCCGGTGCCAACACCAAAGCGCCGCTCAACATGGCGGAAGTGACTCTCACACTGGCAAACGATAACGGCCATGCCCCGGAAGAGTTTAGAGACTACTCTGAAATCAGCGTGACCCGGCGCCTGTTCAGATCCGGAGAGAGCGCCTACATGATAAACCGCCAACCCTGCCGGCTCAAAGATATCTACGCTTTGTTCATGGGCAGCGGAGTTGGCACAAGAACATTTTCAATTATTCAGCAAGGCAATATCGGCGCCATCATTGATGCAGGACCGGATGAGCGACGTCTGTTCATTGAAGAGGCCGCCGGTGTAACCCGTTATAAATTCAGGAAAAACGAAGCACTCCGCAAAGTAAAAGCCACAGGTCAGAACCTTTTGCGCATCAATGACATCATCGTTGAAGTCAACCGCCAAATGGCAGGTTTGAGGCGCCAGGCAAAAAAGGCTGAGAGATTTCAAATCTACCAGCAACGGGTCAATCTGCTCGACACGCATCTGCTGCTTCACTACTATGACGACTATACGCGCCAGATGAATGAGGCCCAGTCTTTGCTCAAAGAACTTAAAGACAAAGATATCGCCCAAGCGACCAATCTTAAAAAAATCGATGCCGCCATTGAAGTGATTAAATTAAAACGACAGCAAAAAGACCAAGAAATCGCTACCCAAAAATCAAGCAAATTCGATTCTCAACGCAAAATCGACCGCACAGAGGCGGATCTGTCCCACCTTAAGTCAGAGATCCAACGGCTGCACAATGAATCCATCGAATTGGAACACGCCCAAACAGACCTTGCGGAAAAATCAAAGAGCATCGAATCTGAGGTGGGGGACGTTCAAGAGCAGAACAAAGCACTTGAGGCCGATATTCAGCGCTATCAATCCCAAATTGACCATCAACGCAGCGGGACAAGAGAACTTCAAGATCAACTGAATCAACTCAACAGCATCATCGATCAGAACAAAAGCAGCTTGATGAACCTGGTTGCCGAAGAGGCACGCTTTAAGAACATCTACCAAAACGCCTCGAACAACAAGGATGCGCTCAGACGAAGGCTTACCCGTATCGATGAAGATGTGGCCGTGGCCCAAAAACAGGTCGAAGCTGCTGAAACTGAAAAAGACAGGACCCAGCAGGAGCTCCAAGAGATCCAGGAGAGCATCGCAGAGCTCGGAACCCAAATCGATCAAATCAAACAGACATTGACTGCCAGAGCGACCGAACTGGGCGCACAAGTGAAAAAGACACAAACCTTGGAACTGGAGCGCAATCAAGCGCGTTCACAGCTGACCACACTCAATAAAATGGCCACCAATTTTGAATGGTACAAAGACGGTGTGAAAGCGGTCATGCAAGCCAATTCGGCTACCACCGAATCCGGTACCACCCAGCAGTGTCCGCTTGCGGGTGTGGTTGGCCTTTTAGCGGATGTCATAGAACCGGAAGCCGGATATGAAACAGCTGTTGAAGCTGTATTGGGCGAAGCCTTGCAGTATATTCTCGTACAGGACCAAGCAGCCGGTTCGGCTGCTATCGACTTTTTGCAGAGCCGAAATGCAGGCCGAAGCGGATTCATTCCCATGACAGCCGTCGAACCGCTCAACGGTAGTGAACAGAGCCCAATCCCAAGGGAAAATCGTCTGCTCGAACATCTGCGTGTTCAACCCGATTGCCTGGGCATCGCCAAAACCTTGCTCGGCCACGTCGCCCTTGTGGACGATATGGGACAAGCGCTGGCTCTGTTCAATCAAAACGGACGTACGCAAACCATTGTCACCAAAGACGGAAATGTGGTCTCCCATCAAGGCATTCTAATTGGCGGAAGCCAGGAACAACTATCCGGTATTTTAGCAAAAAAACAAGAACTCAAAGCCCTTGAAAATCAATGTGCCGAATTGGACGCGAGTCTGGAAGAAGCCAAAAACCACCAGCAGGAGATGGAAAAGATCGTTCGACAACTGGAGACTGAACTCCAGCATTGTATTTCAGATAAAAATGCAGCGGCAGATGAAGCGGTCGAGGCTGAGAAAGCGCTTTACAGAAAAGGTGAAGACCTCAAAAATGCCAGACGCCATTATGAACTTGTCGAACTTGAGCAGGAGCAATTATTGGGAGAGGAGAGTGATCTCGACGATGAGATGGCCAAATATAATAAAGCCCTGGCAAAAATCACATCCCAAGTAGAACAAGCCCAATCCCAGACAGCACAAACCACCGAGAGCATTGTGCGGATCTCTTCCCAGCTGGAACGGGAGAATCAAAAGGTTGTTGATCTCAAGCTTCAATTGACCACCTTTCAGACAAAACTGGAAAACGGTACCCAAACCCTGAACCGTTTACGGGAATTTGGGCGCGACAGCCGCATTCGACTGGATCAACTTCAAAAAGAGATCCTTTTAAAAAAGGAAAAACATCAGCAATCCAAATCAAGGGTATCTGTCAAAGAGAATGATCTGAAACTGCTTTACGACCGCCTTAAAGATCTGGACCACCATCTAAACGCCAATGAATCAGAGTACAAAGCCATCGACGCCCATCTGCAGGATCACGACGAACAAATGGCGCAGATTCGCACCGGCCGAGAGAAAACCATGGAGAAAATTCGGCTGTTGGAACTAGACCTGTCCGAAAAGCGCATCAGACGTGACAATATCGCTGCAAAGGTTCAGGAAAAATACCACCTATCCATTGCTGCATTACGAATGAAGCAAGCACAACAAGAAGCAGAAGAGATCCAAATGTCCATTGGTGAGATGGAAAAAGAGCTGGAGCGCTTCCGCGTTCAAATCTCCAAAATCGGCGATGTCAACCTTGGAGCCATTAAAGAGTACGAAGAGCTTAAAGAGCGATTTGAATTCCTGAACAGACAGCGCAGCGATCTCGAAAGCGCCATAGAGGATCTGCACAAGGTGATTCGCAAGATCAACCGAATCACCCAGCAACGATTCATTGAAACTTTTGATCAGGTCAATGTAAAATTGCATGAGGTATTTCCCAGGTTATTTGAGGGTGGCTCCGCCCGCCTGGAACTGACCGAACCCGGAAAACCTCTGGAGACCGGCGTTGAATTTTTAGTCCACCCTCCTGGAAAAAAACTGACACGCATGAGTCTGTTGTCCGGAGGTGAAAAGGCTTTGTCGGCCATCGCCTTTATCTTTGCCATTTTTCTGATGCGCCCGGCATCCTTCTGCCTGCTCGACGAAATTGATGCGCCTTTGGATGAGGCCAATGTGGTTCGGTTCAATAATCTTATGAAGGTAATTGGCAAAAAGTCCCAAATTATTATGATCACCCATAATAAAAAATCCATGGAGTTTGCCGAAACACTCTTCGGTGTCACCATGGAACAAAAAGGAATATCTAAAATCGTATCTGTTAACTTAAACGAAAAACACGCATAATAAAGATATCACTATGGCATTTAATTGGTTTAAAAAGAGCACCTCGGAAACAAAATCAGACGATAAACAAGGACACGGATCCAACAACGAAGTTGAGGCCGGCCCCGACGCCGATCTTGATTCGCAAATTGATGAACCCGCCAACGCAAACACCCGTCCAACGCCGCCGTCTGCGGAGATGGACACAGCCATATCCTCACCCGAGGCAGGAGATCAAGCCGGCACCGAATCGAAAGATCTATCCTGCGCCGGTGAACCCGATTGCCCGCCCCAGAAGCAAACCGGATTGTTTAAACGCCTGAAATCCGGTTTATCAAAAACCCGCGATATCCTGACCACCGACATCGACAAGCTTTTCAGCAGCAAAAAACAGGTCGACGAGGATTTGCTAGAAGAGCTTGAAGAGTTGCTCATCACGTCGGATATCGGTGTTCAGACCACCATGGCGTTGATGAAGACCATCACTAAAAAGGCAGCGAAAATTCAAGGTCCTGAAGCACTCAAAGAGACCCTGAAGCAGGAGCTTTTATCTCTATTGGAGGGAATTCAAACTGCGCCTTCGCCAAAAACCGCCAAGCCCCATGTGATCATGGTGGTGGGAGTCAACGGTGTGGGCAAAACCACCACCATTGGAAAGTTGGCGGCCAGGGCCACGGCAGAAGGCGAGCGCGTACTGATTGCTGCCGCAGACACTTTCCGGGCAGCTGCTATTGAGCAACTCACCATCTGGGCGCAACGCGCCGGCGCTGATATCGTCAAACACAAAGCTGACGCCGACCCTGCAGCGGTTGCCTTTGACAGCATGGAAGCCGCCCTTGCCAGGGGTGTGGACACGGTATTTGTGGATACCGCCGGAAGATTGCACACCAAAGTGAATTTAATGGAAGAGCTCAAAAAAATTAAACGGACCATCACCAAAAAAATACCGGATGCGCCCCATGAAGTACTGCTCGTGCTGGATGCCACCACCGGCCAAAACGCCTTGTCCCAGGCAAAATTATTTCACGACGCCATCGGTGTCAGCGGTTTGGCGCTCACAAAGTTGGACGGCACCGCCAAAGGGGGCATTGTGATCAGCATTAGCCAGGCATTGAATATACCCCTGCAATTCATCGGGGTCGGGGAAGGCATTGAAGATCTGCAGCTCTTCGATCCGGAGCTGTACGCTGACGCCCTGTTTTAGAGATCGACATCAACGCAAAATGGAAAACGATTGATGCTCCTGGGTGGGCTCCTCCCACGCGACGCGCACATCGGTCACGTGTGACATGGGCGAGCCCTTCCAACACCACTCGACGGCCTGATTCACCAACTCGGCCGGTCCTTCGAACACCGCTTCCACATTACCATCTGGATTGTTGCGCACCCACCCCTTGACGCCGATCCGCTCAGCCGCCCGTTGGGTCTCGACTCTAAAGAAAACACCTTGTACACGCCCCTCAATGATGACATGGGCTTTTACATCTGCTCCCATATTGCACCTGCCTGTGTCGATTGGAATTTGTACTCAAAAAATAGCCGAACATCGATTTTGGGGATTAAATATCACTTGTTCCCCTCTTGACCATACCGATCCAAAACCATATCCCATTGGACCAGCAACTTAGAAGCATTTTCCGACACCCATCTTCTGCCGTTGAGTTCGCTCAACTCACCAACCCGGATGGCCAGCATACGGATTTGCTCCGGAGTGCCTCTAAGATGCGACGTGTTCAAAAGTTTTTTAAGCTGTTTCGCCGATAGCTCTTTCATCACAGGGCCTTGTTTTGCCTTGAAAGTGAGCAGGTGCCGTCAAAAGAATGCACTTTGTGAACAGGTGGCGAGACATCAGATCCGTCAAAAGGTCATGCACCCTCCCGATCGATAAATCGATAATAGTCTGCTTCGCTCATTATTTCCACCCCTAAATTGGAGGCTTTTGTGAGTTTGGAGGCACCAACTTTTTCACCGCATACCAGAAAATCGGTGCTGCCGCTGACTGCAGCTTGGACAACGGCTCCGAGCCTGCGTGCCTGGGACTGCATTTGTTGGCGGCTTCCCCTTTGCATTTTGCCGGTAAAAACCACTTTTTTCCCGGCGATGGGGGTGTCGATGGAAGCTGCCTCAGAGACAAGCGGGGTTGAATCAAGATTGAAGCCCATATCCAATAAATGCCCAAGGGTCTCTTTCTGATCCGAGATGCCTTGGGCGATAGAGCGGCTGGTGATATCCCCAAATCCGTTGATTTGCGCAATCTGCCGGGATGTAATCTGTGTAAGTGTTTCGAGCCCTGCATGCTGCAGCAAGCGCCGACTGTCCCCCACCCCTAAATCGGGTATGCCCAGAGCTGCTAAAAATCGCCAGTCTTCAACCGATTTGGTTCGACTCGTGGCAAGGGCCTGGGCCAAATTTTTGGATTGCACCGGGCCGAATCCCATCCGGACAAAGTCTTTCTCTTCCAGCGCGTAGACCTTTTCCAACGAATCATATCCATGGGCCACCAATTTCTGGACCGTTTTGATGCCGAACCAATCCGCACTTCCCAAGATACGAAACCAATGGCAGATACGCTGCTCGATCTGAGCCGGGCAGGTGGGCAAGGTACAGCGAAGAAAATCGCCCTTCCAGCTCAATTCATGACCGCATGAAGGACAGTGCTCCGGCAGCGTCACTGTTTGGGAGACCTCCAGGACACGCTCAAGTTTCGGAATCACCTCCCCGCTTCGGATCACCTCGATACGCGCCCCCGGTCCGATGCCCAATTTAGAGACCATCCCGGCGTGGTGGGCGGTGACCCGTCGAATGGTGGCGCCCGACAAGTTAATTGGACGCACCGTCATCACCGGCGTCACATTTCCGGTTCGCCCGACTTGCCACTGAATCTCCTCAACCACGGACTCAGCCGTCTCACCTTTGCGTTTCACCGCTATCTGCCACCGATAGTGGTGGGAAGTGGCTCCCATATGACGTTTGATCTGCTCATTGACCACCTCCACAACCACCCCATCCATGGGATAGTCGATGTCGGCCATCAGGCGGTCGCCGATCTCTTGGATAGACCTTAATAATTCATCACCGCCCCCTTGCCAGGTCGGCAGTTGGCTGTAAGGCACAAAGTGGACCTTACCGTCGATCAAAGCCTTTTGCGCATCCTGGTTCAGTGTGTCGGAAGAGACAATACCAACGACCATGTTGCGGGGATGCTCGAATTTATCCTTTAATTGGGCCTCAAAATAAGAGTGAACCGCCACAATCTCCCCCAACCCCTGCCCGCGCCCGCCAATGGGAATCACACCTTTGTCAAAGGCGCTGCTGATCTCATATCCCACGATTCCATTACCGCGACTGGCAAATTGAACACCATCATCCCGACCGGCCAGACCGTCCAGTTTGGGCGTGACCTTAAATTGAAGATCATCTACTTCCAGCAGCGCCACCGCTTTTTGGACCCGGGTGACAAATCGCTGCAGTTGTTCATTGGTATAGGCCTTTTCAGTGGATAGCATGGGCGCAGGATGGCGCACCTCGATGCGCTCTGAAAATGCCTCCGGTTCAACACGGCTTAAATAGGGGTGTTTCGGATCGACTTCTCTCAGTTGTTCCACCAGACGGTCATATTCATTGTCACTGATCAGCGGGTTTCCGCTGCGATAGGCTTGATTGTAATGATTCAGCCGGGCCACCAGTGCTTCAACGTCAATCATGGTTCAGTCTCCGATAGCTATCCGTTAAGAGTTCGCATACCGCGGTACGCGACTTCTTAAATCTTTTTTCTTTAAACCCCGGCCGCCACTCCAAAGTGAACAGCTCATCCGAAACAATCAGCAGGGCAGCCAATGAGAGCCCATAAAATTGGGCGGCCGAAAATAGCGCGGAGAGCTCCATTTCAACTGCCACCGCGCCTTGGGCTTGATATTTTCGGATCTGGGCGGGGGTCTCCCTAAAGACGCCGTCGGTGGTCCACACACGGCCTTTGCACAAGGCCATATCCCGCTGCCGAACGATCCTGTGCAGTGAGTCGCAAAGATGTTCATGGGGCTGAACAACTGCCCCGGTGTGCTGTCCGTAGTGGAGCGATGTGCCCTCGTCAACGACAGCGCTGTCGGGAACCAAAATGTCTCCGCTATGCAAACAGCTGCTTATGGAACCGCACCACCCCAAGAAGATGATGGTTCGCACCCCCCAGGCTTGAAGGGTTTCCAGCACCATGACGGCATAGGGTGCCCCCAGCAGCGGACCTGCCAGGGTGGGTGTGGTTGGATCGCCTGCATCAAAACAGATGGTGCTGAGAAATAATCTCCGGCTGTCCGGCAACCTAAGCTTTCGGCATAGAAATTGGAAATCCGCATCGGTAGCCGCCACTATGGCCAAGGGCCCCAATCCGGGCGTACCCGGATTGCAGACCGGACGCACAATGCCCTGTTCAAAGGTCGTCATCTCAAAGTCCTGAAGTTAACCCTACCGCTGCAAAAACCTCCAGGGCGCAAGAGACAAGGCGTAGTCAAACTACTGCAAGCCCTTGGCAACGCAGGATCTTGCACCCTGAAGGCTTGCCATGAACCCTACCGCTGCAAAGACCTTCAGGGCTCCA
>JASFKE010000154.1:0-8017 GCA_050118795.1 Desulfobacteraceae bacterium
GCCGGTGCACTTGTCCGGATCGATCACCACCATGCCGTCATCGCGCTGGTAGATCGCCTCCACCTCGCACTGCTCGATGCACGGCGCCTCGTCGCAGTGGTGGCACATTTTGGGGATGTAGGTCACTTTCACCTTGGGCACCTGGCCGCGCACCAGTTCGGTCAACCCGATCCAGAATTGCCCCGTGTCGGGCTGGGGTTTGGCGTAGGGCGTCCAGTCGTTGGCGACGTGCTCGTCCTTGCACGCGATCTGGCAGCAGTAGCAGCCGTTGCAGAGACTCAGGTCTATGGCAAATACCTTCATTATTTCTCACCTTTCTCGATCCAGGCGTCCACCCGCAGTCCGGCGGCCGGGTCGTACTCTCTTTCAAAGGCTTCGGGATAGTCACGACGCCACTGATCCCACTGCCGGCCGGTCACCTTGGCCACCTCCACCAGATAGCCGCTGGTGGCCTGCCCCACACAATTTTCCGATGTGATACCGGCGGGCGAAATGGTATTGATGGCGCCGCCGCGCTCAATTTCACCGGTTTTGATGGGATCGTGCCGGGCGCCGTGGTCCACATAGACCACACCGGGGCGAATGCGCTCGGTGACATATGCGCCGGCCAATACAATGCCCCGCTCGTTCATCACCTGGATGACATCCCCGCTTTTGATATCTCGTTTTTCGGCCTCTGAAGTATGTATCCAGCACGGTTCATACTTGTAACCATCGGGCCCGGTGACTTTGCAGGTCGGCGCTTCACGGGTCCAGGTAATATCATCGCACTGGGCGTGCACCCGCCATCGGCCGTGGTTGGACATGAGCAGCAGGGGAAACATCTTGGCCCGGTGGCTGGAGATACGCTCATCGTGCATGGCGCTTTTCTCCACCCACTTGGGAATGGGGGGTCGCTCCTTGTCGTCGGGAAATCGGTTGGCAAGCGCTTCGGAATAAAACTCCAGCTTTCCGCTGTCCGTCGGCAGTTTGTTGGCCTCGGGATCTTCATAAAAAAGACGGAATCCCGGTGGATCGTTTTTCCAGTCTTCGGCGGTATTGTAAATCCAATATTTTTTCTCTGATAGATCATCCCAATCCACAAGCTTGTCGCCCCCCATGTAGCCCCACACCTTTTTTTGCATGTCAGACACCGATAAACCTTCGGTAAGGGTCTCATCAAGCTCGAAATGCCTGGCCACTTCCACAACCACCTCAAAATCACTTTTGGACTCACCGATGGGTTCGATGGCTTTGTCGGCGATCATGATGTTGGGTTGCTGGGTGCCTTGGCGAATGTTGGTGATGATATCATCCACCTCCATGTAGGTATTGACCGGCAAAATGATGTCGGCATAAATACAGTCGTTTTCAAACCATGGGTGCTGGGCCACGATAAATTCGATCTTGGGATTTCGCATCGCCAATTCGGTTTCGTTGCCCCCGTTCCAACAGGTGATCCTGCAAGGCGTGTCGGTCCACATCATGTGGATCTCGCTGCCGCCCTCCTCTTTGGCAAGGGGGTAGGTGTACTCACGGAACTGATCCATCACAAGGGCTTCGATGGCGCCGGTGCCGCGGAAGGTGATGGGCTCGTCGGACTCAATGGCTTTATGGACCAATGTCTTCGGCAGCACCTGTTGTTGCCAGGCCGTCACGGAAGACATCACCGGAATGGAGAGTCGCTCTTCGATCTCGGGGTTCCAGAAGAAGGTGCCGGCAAGCCCCTCTTTGCGCGGCATACCGAAATAGGTCAGCTGGTGGTGGTGCACTCCCGGGCCCCCAAGGCCTTGCATGCCCAACAAGATAACCTCCATGCGTCCGGCTTCATGGGAGTAGGGTCCACGGACGAAACCGCCTCCGAAGTAATGAGCGATGGAGGTGGTATTGGCGGCGAACTCCCGGGCCAGGGCCTTGATGGTCCATTCGGGTACGCCGCACTTTTTGCATGCCCATGCCGCGGACTTGGGCACGCCATCCTCTTTGCCCAGCACATAGTCCGAAAACGCGTCCATACCCACCACGTGGGTCTCCACATACGCTTTGTCATACAGGCCTTCGGTAATCCATAGATGGGCAATGGCCAATTGCAGCGCCACATCCGTGTTGGGCAGCACCGGAATCCACTTGTCGGCATGTACCGCAGCCCCATAGTTGAGGTCCGGGCAGATGTAGATCTGTTTGATACCGACCTCGGCCCAAAAATAACACAAACGGCTGGCGAATTGGCCGGTGAAGCCCCATGGTGTGGTCTCCGGGTCGCATCCCCAAAAGAGCACCATATCGGCATGCTCTGTGGTATCGTTCACAATGTTGGCCGCCGGCCACATGTTGCCTTGGACCCCCTGACCCCAAACGTGTTTGGCGCCCCAGTACCACCCTTCCCAACTGTCGGGATTACGGACCTGAATGGTAAAGCCGCCCAGACGATCCAAGAGCGTTCCGGAGTGGCCGTGGGGAGTGTTGATGGTTTTGCACTCACCGTGGCCGTCCCCCTGCATGAGGATGGCATGATACCCATAAGTATCGATGATCCTACGAATCTCATCGGCAATGGTTTGGGTGGCCTCGTCCCAGGAGATTCGAACATATTTGCTCTTGCCGCGATTTTGGGTGTTGCGCTCCCCTTTGGGGTCCCAATCCACCCGCTTCATGGGATATTTAATGCGATTCGGGGAATAGACCCGCTTCTTGTAGGCCAAAGAAAATGGACCGGGCAACGACTTCCAGGCGGGTTGAATGGTTTTACCGTTACGTTCCATTTGCCACTGGCGGACCTCTTCCTTTTTATATTTCCACCCATACCGCATGGGACGTAAACGCACGATTTTGCCGTCTTTGACATCCACCATACCCTCGGCGCCGCCGCCGAAAAACCCGCCGAGGCCTAAAGACCTCAGCACTGTCTTGTCCTTTAACTTAAGCTTGGCCATCTTTGGATTACCTCCTCCACAAGGGGTAATAAAATATCATGAAACACAGTCATACAATACTTTCACACAAAGCAGCAAAGCATGGTGGTTGATTTGCACTGACCTGGAATCCATTGACGATTTTGGGCATTGGCGCACTATTTTTTCAGGGCGGTTAGTGTAAATGCCCAACACCCGTCAAGGCAGGGGGAAAATGAATGCGAGAGGGGGGTGTCGGAACTTTAAAGTAACCATGTTAAATGTATTACATTTATAAATTGGAGTTCGCCCCAAAGTCAAGTTTTTTTACATGTAATTTCATGTAAAATAATGATGTTTCCGATATTTTTTTTCATGACTGAATTCATTCCAAAATTTATCCGGAGATAAAAAAATCATAACCTACTAATTTTATACAAACTCAGCAAATGGGCCATAATTACAGGATCAATGATGCCAAAACCTATTACATGTAACCTTGCCCTGTTTTTTTAGGAATGTAATCTTCCAAAGCGCTCAATCAATTCGGCTCAACGGGTTTGGCCGGCCCGGGTATTGCGCGACGCCATGTAGGGATTTGCATTTCAGGCAGGGTATGGGAAAACCAAGAACGCAGACCTCAAGGGCAAATTGTACAGCCGGTTTCATCGGCTGGTGGGTCGCGCGTGCGGCAATCCCATCTATGCCATGCTCATGGAGAAAAGTTTCCGATATGGGGAATATTGGGATACAACCTCTTCCAGCAATCGGGACAGATACCGTGGCTGAAGTCCGCTTCGGAGTGATCTTTGATGTAGATTTCGATTTGCTTCCAGTAGCCTTGGTCGTCCCGGATCTTTTTGCATGAAGAGCAGATGGGCAACAACCCGCTCAATGTCTTTACGCTCTTGAGTGCCTCCTGCAGCTCAACGATGAGCGCATCTTTTTCAATTTGAGCCTGTTTGCGCTCCGCGATTTCTATCTCGATCGCCTTGTTCTGCTCCCGCAGACGCCGTCTCAAGTTCGATACAAACCCGCCGAAAACCGCAAACCACGTCAGCAGAATACCGTAAATGACAAACAGGAACAATTCATATTGCACTTTGAAACCAGCCGGGTTGCGGATATATGCCAGCATGAGCGTTGCCGCATAGACCCCCATCACCATGGCGACCACACCGAGGTATTGTCGGCGCGTCAAACGCAGCATGCCGAAACTGAACGCTGGGAGGAAAAACATCAACACGATCGGCCGCGCTCCCGGCAGTGAATAGAGCACCACCGCCCCCCATAAGGATGAGAGCACAATTTGTTCCCGGGTCAATGATGGGTCCGGAAAACGCAGATTTACATTGGTGTGGAACAAAATAAAAAAAAGGGCGTTGTTGAATAGTGCCAGACCGATGAAAACCATCCACTGAACAGCGCCCATCACGCCAAGGCCGAGCCAGGTCACCAGTACAGTCGCCAGCGACACAATGGCATAGGTATAGATGGCCATGGTGAAACGCTGCATCCGAAGTCGCTGCTTTTGGTGCATTGACGGATCTTTATCACCGGAGTTGCGACAGCTTTTAGTTGATATTGATCTCAATAGCCGATCCTTGTGCTATGCATGCGGCCATTCCGACCCGTTTACATCCTCACCCATCGTGGGAAACACAATTAATCGAGGCGTGTCAGCAGTTCAATTCATGATGTGAGTGGCGGTGAGATAGTTCCCTGATTGATGCCCTAAACAATAAGATTAACACAAGCGCTTAGAAAATCAATAAAGATTACACTTAATTCTTTTGCTGAATAATCGCCTGATTGGCCCTAAACCCCATCGGAGCAAAAGTCTTTAGGGCGTCAGAGTCAAGTGTTTTTAGCCTTTTCGTCATCTTTTCAAGCAACGATGGGGCAAACAAAATGGAGGGGGCTTGTAAAAATCCAATTGTCCCCAATATGTATAAATTTTACCCGCACCATCATTTTATGTTTACAAAATAAACAGCTCTGTTAAATTTAGCCTGTTGCGAATTACGAACTATTTTTTAGCGCTAAGGATAACATATGGTGCAATACAAGCAGAAAAATCTAAAGGCCGGCTTGCAAACCTCTCCATGGATTATTTTAGGGTCAACATTGATTCTATTGGTTGTGGTGATTGTGCTTGCCGTTCAGAACACCCATCGCGAAAAGCGCTCGATGACAAAGATACTCAGGGCCAAGGGTACGGCGCTGATTCGAGCGGTGGAAGCCGGGGCCAGGACCGGCATGATGGGCATGCGGTGGGGAGGGCAACAAATACAACGGCTACTGGAAGAGACCGGCCAGCTGCCGGATGTAAAGTATATGGCCGTCGTGGATGACAAGGGCACGATCGTCGCCCATAGCGATTCTTCCAAGGTCAACACGCCTTTTCGTTCCGATGGTCAGAGCGTAGTCCATCTAGGTCCCGACCTGCAGGAGAACTGGGAGTTGGTCAACCTCGGCGATAGTGGCCGGGTTTTTGAAGTTCATCGCCATTTCAGACCACTGTTCAGCGGCCCGGGACGCAGAGGCAGCCACAGGCAGGGTATGATACGTTGGCATGGAAAACAGCCGGCCACACAGGATGATTGGTTTATTCCCCAAAAGCGCCAACAGCTGCTCATCGTTGCCGGACTCGATGTCACTTTTTTTGAGCAGGCCATCAAAGAGGATATTCGAAACACCATAGTGATGTCTGTCACTCTCCTCTTGCTGGGCTTCGGCGGCTTTGTGTCACTTTTCTGGATGAACAGCTATCGTGCCGCAAAAAGAACCCTTCAAGATACCAGCGCCTTCGCCGACGAGGTGGTGGCGCACCTGCCGGTGGGGCTGATTGCAACCGACCGGGAGGGAAAAATAACCTTTTTCAATGATACCGCAGAACGCATTACCGGATTGAGGGCTGCCGAAGCTGCCAATAAAGCGCCAGAGGCGCTATTGCCGGCCCAATTGTGCGGCCTGAAAAAGGTCATTCAAAACAGCGGAGCCATCACTGAAAAGGAGATGGAGTGTACCTTTTCCAGTGGAAGAGTTGTACCGCTAAGCGTCAGCGCGACCCGCATTATTAACGCGGTGGGAGAATTTGTTGGCCATATTCTCATATTGCGGGATCTTGGACAAATCCACCGGTTGCAAGATGAGATCAGGAGGCAGGAAAAACTGGCGGCCATTGGAGGATTGGCCGCTGGCGTGGCCCATGAAATCCGCAACCCCTTAAGCTCCATCAAAGGTCTGGCGACCTTTTTCGGCGAACAGGCTGAAGATGGCAGCGAGGCCAAAAAGGCTGCCGGTGTGATGGTCAATGAGGTCGACCGGCTCAATCGGGTGATCACCGAGCTGTTGGATTTCTCCAAGCCCACGGATTTAAAGCGTAAACCCACCGATTTGGCACCGCTGGTCACCCGCTCCCTCCAGCTCATCCAGCAAGATACAATCAACCGCGACATAACGGTCAATGTCGATATCGATGAGAACATTTATCCGGTGCACCTGGATCCGGACCGGCTGACCCAATGCCTGTTAAACCTTTATCTCAACGCCATTCAAGCCATGCCCAACGGCGGTACCATGTCTTTAAATTGCACAGTGGATGCCCAACAAAGCCATCTCCTTATCCGAATAGAGGATACCGGATGCGGCATTGGGGCGGACGATCTGACCAAGATTTTCAACCCCTACTATACAACCAAGGGCAAAGGAACCGGATTGGGTCTGGCCATTGTTCATAAAATAGTGGATGCGCACCATGGGCGCATAAAAGTGGAAAGCGAGCCCGGCAAAGGCAGCACTTTTATACTGCAGATCCCATATCACACTGAAAAGCCACAAGAGGAACAGCTATGAACCAAGAGAGGAAAACCAAGATACTCATCGTAGACGACGACCCGGGCCACCTGACGACTTTAAAAACCATTGTTCGCAGCTGGGGGTACACCGTTGTGACGGGTGATGATGGTGAAGTTGCCGTGTCAAGCGTCAAATCGGACCCCATAGATCTCGTTCTGATGGATGTCCGCATGGCAAAGATGAGCGGCATCGAGGCGCTGGAAAAAATCAAAGCGTATAACCCCTCCATTCCCGTTATCATCATGACGGCGTATTCATCCGTGGACTCAGCTGTGGATGCGCTAAAAGCCGGGGCTTATGATTATCTGATCAAACCACTGGATTTTGAGGTATTGAAGCTGACCATTGAAAGGGTCTGCGAACACGCCGGCTTAAGAGAAGAAAACAAGCTTCTCAAAATGCAGCTGAGCAGCGATCTTGAAATCAGCAATATCATCGGCAAAAGTCCGGCCATGAAAGAGTTGATGGCCATGATAGCCATGGTGGCGCCTTCCGAAGCCACCGTGCTGATCAGCGGCGCCAGCGGTACGGGCAAAGAGCTGATCGCACGCTCTATTCACTATAACAGCCCCCGAAAGGAACACCACCTGGTGATTGTGAACTGTGCGGCCATCACCGAGACCCTTCTCGAATCCGAGTTGTTCGGGCATGAAAAGGGCTCTTTCACAGGGGCGGACAAACGCCGGGAAGGCCGGTTCATGCAGGCCAATCACGGGACCATCTTTTTAGATGAGATCGGAGAGACCTCCGCCACCATGCAGGCCAAACTGCTTCGCGTTCTCCAGGAAAAGGAAATTCAACGCGTGGGTAGTGAGGAGATACTCAAGGTGGATGTCAGAATCGTGGCCGCCACCAACCGGGATCTTGAAGCCGAGGTCGCCGCAGGCCGGTTTCGCGAAGACCTTTTCTATCGGCTCAATGTCATGGCCATCAACTTACCGCCACTGAAAGAGCGTCAGGACGACATCCCTTTGCTGGCCCAACATTTTCTGGAAAAATTTGCCGAGAAAAACCGTAAATCAGCCAAAGGATTCGCTCCCATAGCCATGGACATGCTCCTGAAATACCATTGGCCGGGAAACGTCAGGGAACTGGAAAACGCCATAGAGCGCGCGGTGGTCCTCATGGCCGGTGATTATATTACGGAAAAGCAGCTGCCGCTGAGTATAACCCAAAGCTACCCGGACCAACAAGCCCTGACGACCCCAAAGCCTTTGGCGATGGATGGCAATAGCTCATTGGAGGAGATTGAAAAAGAGGCCATATTGGCGACTTTAAACGCCACC
>JASFKE010000155.1:0-8013 GCA_050118795.1 Desulfobacteraceae bacterium
GGAAAAAAACAAGGAGGGGCCATGCGCAACACAGTGATCGTTTCCGGAGCAAGAACGGCAGTTGGTGCTTTTGGGGGCAGTTTGAAGACCATCCCCGTTGTTGACCTGGGGGCGTTGGTTTTAAAAGAATCCCTTAAAAAAGCCGGTTTGCGGCCGGTTGCCGGACAGATGGCGGGGCAATATGAAGCCGATGCCCTTGCCGGCCAAGGGGCCACTGATCTGGAAAAATCCTTTTACGACTATGACGACGCCCTGGCGCCTATCACCGTCGACGAGGTGATTATGGGCAATGTGGTGGGGGCCGGGCAGGGACAAAATGTGGCGCGACAGGCCATGATTCGTGCAGGCATCGCTAAAGAGAGCGGGGCCTTTACGGTGAACAAAGTTTGTGCTTCGGGTATGAAGGCCGTCACCCTCGCGGCCCAGGCCATCGGATGCGGCCATGCTGATGTGATTTTGGCCGGCGGTATGGAGAACATGAGCATGATTCCATACGCCGTTCCTTCCGCCCGATGGGGCGCCCGCATGGGCAATGCTGAGGTGACCGATCTGGTGGTTTTCGATGGCCTGTATGAAATATTTTATGGATACCACATGGGCATGACGGCCGAAAACATCGCAGAAAAATATGGGATCAGTCGTCAACAGCAAGATGAGTTGGGCGCGCTCAGCCATCAGCGGGCCCTGGCCGCCATCGCCGATGGACGCGCCGCCGATGACATCGTGCCGGTGAGCGTTGCCCAAAGAAAAGGCGACCCTGTGATCTTCGATACGGATGAACGTCCCATGGAGACAACTGCCCAGAAGATGGGCCGGTTGCGTCCGGCATTTAAAAAGGACGGGACTGTGACGGCCGGCAACGCCTCGGGGATCAATGACGCCGCTGCGGCCCTGCTGATCATGTCTGAAGACAAGGCGGCAGAGTTGGAGCTAACGCCGCTGGTGAGAATCAGGGCATGGTCGACGGGCGGCGTGGATCCAGCTTACATGGGGTTGGGCCCCATTCCGGCGGTGCGCAAATTATTCCACAACGAGGGGCTTACTATCGATGACATCGGCGTGGTGGAACTCAACGAGGCCTTTGCCGTTCAGGCCATCGCCTGCATGCGAGAGCTCAATTGTCCCCAGGAGAAAACCAATGTGATGGGCAGCGGCATCTCTATTGGCCATCCCATCGGATGCACCGGCGCCCGCATCATATTGGCGCTGATGGGGGAGATGGTCCGGCAAGGGCACGCCTTGGGACTGGCAAGTCTGTGCATCGGCGGCGGGCAAGGCATGGCCACCGTGCTGGAGAAGATTTAGACCCGTATCGTCATTTCCGGGCGAACCCCACAGTTGCCTAAAAGAGCGGGCAAAAATGATAAAAAACCTTATCAGCGTTGAGTAAAATAGATACCCCCCCTTTTTTAGCACTCAATCAACGGTGCACTGAAGGATCGGGATTATTGTTAACGATAATTGAAACATGGAGGCGGAATATGTTGGAAATAAAAGATTCAGTGGCGGTGATCACCGGTGGTGCCAGCGGTATCGGTTTGGAAATGGCCAGATATTGGCTCCACAACGGGGGAAAGGTGGTCATCGGCGATGTGGTGGAGGATGCATTGGAAAAAGCATCCCAGGAGCTTGAAGGCGAGGTTGCCACAGTGCTGTGCAATGTGACCCAGGAGGAGGATTGCAGCAAACTGGCGGATGCGGCTATCGAAAAATTCGGCCGGATCAACCTGGTGGCCCCCTTCGCCGGCATTATCAAAGACGGCATGATGGTATCAACGGACAAAGAGAGCGGTAAAGTCAATCGCAAGATGACCTTGGGGCAATTTCAAATGGTCATCGATATCAATCTGACGGGGGTGTTTCTCACAGTTCGGGAGTGCGCCGAACGGATGATCAACCACAAATGTAAGGGGCTCATCTGCTTGGTCTCCTCCACCGGATCTCTGGGCACCGCCGGTCAGATCAATTACGCCTCAACCAAAGCCGCCATGTCGGTGATGCCCAAAGTGATCACGGCGGAGTTTTTCAGGCGCGGGTTGGCCGACAAGATCCGCTGTGTGGCCGTCGCTCCAGGCTATGTGGGCACGCCCATGGTCAAAGGCATGCCCCAGAAAGTGTTGGACAAAATTATTGCCCAAGTGCCCATCGGGCGGTTGGTGGAGCCTGAGGAAGTGGCCGCTTTCGTAGGGGACCTCTATCGCAATGAAGCCTTGGCCGGAGATGTCTTTTTTATTCACGGCGGGCTTCGATTGGGATCGAAAGGGTAGCGACCTCACGGTGCATGTAAAAATCGAATAAGAGGTGAGTGATGACCGAAAATAGACAAGCGGATACTCCATTCGTGGAATTGGGAGCCATCTTTTCCGAATTTTTCAATCCCATGATGGCCCAATGGGACAACATGTTTGGATCGGACGATTCCCAGAAAAGCCGCGGATTTGAGGGACGTCTGGGAGAGTCCATGGAAAGCTCCGCTAAGATGTGGCTGGCGATGTTCGGCGCCATGAGCGAACCGGAGGCCATGGAGACCTTCCAAAAAGCCACACAGGTAACCCCTGATATCGCTTTGGGATTTGTCCAGAGCTGTATGAGCAGTTTTACCAGTTTTCAAGATCATATGAATAAATGGATCCGAAAAAGGGCGGAAGTTGAAGATCCCGTTGATATACAGGCCCTTGACAAGGAGTTTATCCGCCAATGGAAAAAGGCGTATGAAAAGGAGTTCAGCCAGTATTTTAAAATACCCCAGATTGGACTGAACCGGTTCTACCAGGAACGGGCGATGAACGCCGTAGACAAACGCAATATGTTTCAAAGTACCCTGTTCGAGTTTTTGCACGCCCTTTATCTGCCTCTGGAAAAGTCCTTCAAGAGCCTCCAGGAAAAGATGGTGGAGATGACCGCAGATGAGGGATCTTTGGATGAAAAGTCCAAAACCTACTACAATCTCTGGATCAAGCTCCTGGAAGGCCATTACATGGAACTGTTCAAGCATCCGGAGTTTATTGACAGCCTGCTGCAAACCCTGAGCGCGTTGGAAGAGTACTCCGGAGCCAGGCAGGCGGTGGTCAACGATTTATTGAAGATGTATGCCATACCCAGCCATAATGATTTGGATGATTTGTATAAGGAGATCTATATTTTGAAGAAACGGATGAGGGCATATGAAAAGAAAAAGTAGGCAACGCGCCCGGGGGCCATCATTATCGGGAGGCCTTAACAAGGAGAGGGATAGATTATGTCTCAACCAAAAATACCTGTAGATTTGATTTTGAAAAACATGGCCCAAGAGGCTGAAAAAGCCCAACAACGTATGGGGAAAGCGGCGGATGTACTGTTGAGCGACATCAAGGCCGATATTGCCACCACCCCTTATGACGTGGTTTATGAGCAAGACCGGGTCAAACTGAAGCATTACAAGGCCGTTACCCGGCAACGGGTCAAGACCCCGCTATTGTTGATATATGCGCTGATCAACCGTGAAACCATGCTCGATCTTCAACCTGGAAGAAGTGTGGTGCAGAACTTTTTGCAGCAAGGCGTAGATGTCTACATGATCGATTGGGGCTACCCCAGTCGCAAAGATCGCTATCTGAGCATCGATGACCATGTCAACATCTATATCAATGACATTGTCGATTTCATCCGCGAAGAGAATAAAGTTCCCAAAGTCAACCTCATGGGGATTTGCATGGGCGGGACCTTCAGCGTCATATTCTCCGCCCTGCATCCTGAGAAAGTCCAAAACCTGATCACCACCGTGACGCCGACCCACTTTGATATCGACACCGGCCTGCTCAATATCTGGATGAAGAATCTGCCGGTGGATCGAATCACGGATACCTATGGCAATATTCCCGGAGATTTTCTCAACTTCGGATTTTTGCTGCTCAATCCGGCCCGATTGATGATTGATAAATATGTGGGGTTTTTCGAGAATGTGGCGGACAAAAAGTTCGTTGAGAATTTTATTCGTATGGAGAAATGGATCTTTGACAGCCCGGATATCCCCGGTGAAACATTTCGTGAATTTATCAGAGATTGTTATCAGAAAAATTTGCTGATCCAAAGTAAAATGGTGGTGGGTGGCAAGCGGGTAGATTTGAACAAGGTCGCCATGCCGCTTCTGAATATCTACGGAAAGTTCGATCATTTGGTACCACCGGAAGCGTGCGAGCAACTTACCGCAAAGGTGGGGAGTAAAGATACCGAAGACATTTGCCTGAAAACCGGTCATATCGGTATCTATGTCAGCTCGAAATGTCAGGCTGAACTCGCGCCTAAAATTGCTTCATGGCTCAAGGATCGGGATAAACCGCCGGGGAAGAGAAAAAAGAAGGTCTCTGCCGCAAAGACGAAAGCAAAAAAGCCGCAGTCAAAAGCTAGCCCAAAAGCTAGCCCAAAAGCTAGCACGGTTTCATTATAACCCTCTTTAGCTCAATTAGGGTATAGAGGATGCTTGCCTGCAACCCAGATCATAGAGGAGACGGCCGATGACCAAGGAGAATAACTTTTTTCAAACATTTTGCAAGCTCAGCCAGGCTTTCGGAACGGCTGCGACCACGGAAGAGCTGTTGAAGTTGATTGTCGAAAGTGCCATTGATTCGATGAATGGCAAGGCCTCGTGTCTGTTTTTGACAGACTATAAACAAGATGTATTTGTACCCAAGGCCCAAGCCGGATTGTCCGACAGTTATCTGCATGCCAACCCCCTGAAGGCCAAGGGGTTGGTTTCAGCGCTAAAAAAAGAGGGCCACCTGATGTTTGAGGATGCGACCAGCGACCCCCGCTTGGATAATCTCGAGGCCAAAAAGGCCGAAGGCATCGCTTCCATCCTGACAGTGCCGATTATGGTGGAAGACCGTTGTATCGGTGTGCTCTCGCTCTACACGGCGGAAAAACGAAAATTTTCCAAGGACGATATATTCTTTCTAAAGGCCCTGGCGGCAAACGGCGGCATTGCCCTGAGAAAGGCGCGTTTGTTGGAGCGCCTTGAGAGGAATTCCATCCTCTTTCTGGAGTTGGCTTCGGCCATTAATTCGAGTCTGGATATCAAACAGATACTCTACAATATGGGTGAAAAAACGTGCAAGGCGCTGGGAATGAAAGGGGTCACCATTCGACTGCTCAACGAGGACGCCAACTCGTTGGATCTGGTTTCCAGCTACGGATTGAGTGATAAGTTTATCAACATAGGTCCGGTATCGGCAGAGAAAAGTATCACGGCGGCGATCAAGGGCGAAACCGTGGTGATCGAAGATGTCTCAAAGGATGACCGGTTGCAATACCCCAAAAAGGTTTTAGCCGAAGGCATCAACTCCCTGGTGTGCGTACCCCTTCGTTCGAGAGACCGCATTATCGGCGTGATGCGGCTGTTTTCAGAGTGCAAGCGAAAATATCCCCAGGATTTGGTAACCATCGTTGAAGCTTTGGCCCACACCGGCGCCCTGGCCATTCAAAACGCCTCCATGTATCTCTCCCTGAAAGAGGATAAAAGGAGCCTCGAGGAAGAGATTTGGAGTCACCGGTCATATTTTTAAACATTAAGGTAACGGTTAACCTACGAACTGCTAGCAAGGAGAATCAATGATGGAACAGATGCAGGTTCTTAAACAGATGGCCCGGATGAACAAGATGGCTTTCGACAACAGTTTTAACATGATGATGAGCGCCTTTGAACAGAATAAATTGATGCTCAATACTTTTTTAAGCCAACCGTCGTCATTGCCGGAAGAGGGCAAAAAAGCCATTGAGGAGTGGTTGCAGAACTACAAAAAAGGGTGCGAAGGGTTGAAAAAGATGGCTGATGAGGGGTATGCCATGATTGAAAAGTACATGTCCCAAGGGGCTCAGTAGCGGCGTTTCCCCATAGTTGCATAACGCCAACTTGATAAAGGGTCTATTTTCACAGGCCATTCAATGGGGCAGGCAATGAACAGAACGATCAAATGGATTGTGTCGATTATCGGTGTTTTCGTTCTTTTGGTCCTGATCGCCATCGTTATCGTCTCTTTGGTAGTTGATGTGGAAAAGTACAAACCCTTGATAGAGACCAAAGTAAGCGAGGCCACCGGCCGCTCTTTTACCCTTGGCGGTCCATTGGAACCTTCGCTCTTTCCATGGGTCGGTTTGCAGCTATCGGATCTTCACCTGGCAAATCCGTCCGGTTTTGAAGAGAAAGACTTTCTCAGTGTAAAATCCTTTGAAGTCCGCGTCAAATTATTACCTCTGATGCTGCGCAAGATCGAGGTGAAACGGTTTGTAATGGATGCGCCTCGGATTGTCCTGGAAAAAGCAAAAGACGGGAGCGCCGGCTGGCAAGGCCTCGGTTCTCAGAAAAGCCAACCACCGCCCGACACAAAATCCAGCCCCGCACCACCGCCATCGGGTGACGGTGGCCTGCCCATCGAAAGCCTGGTGGTGGGTGAACTTGCGATCACCAATGGACAGATTCTATATCTCGACAAAAGCACCGATACCCGCAAGGAGGTCAACGACATCAGGCTGGTACTGTCCGACGTCTCTTTTGACAAATCCATCGGGGTCGAATTTTCCGCCGTCGCCGACAACAACCCCCTGTCACTGAACGGAACCTTGGGCCCGTTGGGTGACAATCCCGGTAAAACGCCGCTGCCTCTGGACATGCTTCTGAGCTTGGCACAGCACCTCAATATTAAACTCAGCGGTGTCATCGATCCCTCCGGCGGTACGCCGAATTTCGATTTGGCCATGGAGATCGCCCCGTTTTCTCCTCGCAAGCTTCTGGAGAATCTCCAACAGCCGCTTCCTATGGAGCCCGCCGACAGTGCAGTGCTCAATGCACTCTCCTTTTCGTTGAAGGCAGACGGCTCAGCCCGCAATGTCAGCATTTCCCAGGGCCGGATGACACTGGATGACACCCGGATAGAATTCAGCGCGCAGGCCAAGGAGTTTGACAAACCGAACTTAACTGTGAAAATGGACCTCGACCGCATCGATTTGGATCGTTACCTGCCGGCTGCCAAAGATGAAAAAGAGCCCTCGCCTGAACCGTCTTCTCCTTCCGAAACCCAACCCACCGACTATGCCCCGCTGCGGAAGCTGGTCATGGATGCCCGTTTTCAGATCGGCGAATTGAAGGTCAAGAATATCCAGATCCGGAATATGGCGATGACCGCCACGGCCAAAAACGGTATCATCGCAATGAACCCCTTAAAACTCGATCTCTACCAGGGAAACATTACCGGCACCAGCACGTTTGACGTACAGCAGGACACGCCCCGCACGGCGGTGGATATCTCGCTCGCCGGCATCCAGTCGGGTCCTTTGATCAAAGACATGCTTGACAAAGAGATGATCGAGGGCGCCATGACGGCGGCTGTCGGGCTTAAATTTAAAGGCGACCAGCCCGGCCAGATTCGCCAATCCCTAAACGGGCAAGGCAGCTTGAAGTTTAATGACGGCGCCATTGTGGGCATCGACTTGGCCGGCATGGTCCGCAATGTTCAAACGGCCTTCGGGGTCGGTGCCAAACCCGCCCAAAAACCGCGTACCGACTTCGCCGAATTGGTGCTGCCCTTTACCATCACCCAGGGATTGTTCAAAACCGACAATACCAAAATGACTTCGCCCCTGTTGCGGGTCCAGGCGGCCGGCACCGCCGATCTGCCCAGCGAGGCGATCGATATGCGCATTGTACCCAAATTCGTCGCCACCATCAAAGGCCAGGGCGATACCGAAAAACGGTCCGGGCTGGCGGTTCCGGTGTTGGTATCCGGAAATTTTTCCAAGCCTAAATTCACGCCTGACCTAAAGGCTTTATTGAACCAGAAAATTGGCCAGCCCCTGCCGGATAAGGAGGCGTTAAAGAAATTGGTCCCCACCGAAGAGAGTGTCAAAAAGCAGGTGGAAGATAAGGCCAAGGAACTGCTCAAAGGTCTACCCTTCGGTAATAATTAATCGATTCGAAGAGGGGCCGACAAAGGGATGGGGTCAGACACGAGATCTCACGCTTAAAAAGCTGAATACATTTAA
>JASFKE010000156.1:0-7976 GCA_050118795.1 Desulfobacteraceae bacterium
GTAAATGGAGAAAAAGTCACCGACAGAACCCGGATCAAAGTTTGGGACAAGTTGAATTTCGATAGAATTACAGCCGAAATTATCAACCCGGAAAAACGGCGGCCCACCGTCATCAGATCGGCATTTACACAAAAGGTAAATAAAACAGTGGCCAGGCCGGCCCTTCATGATTGCGCTACCCGCGTGGGACCGGCAGCCGGCCCGAGTCAAAACGCAAAGTCAATACCGACCGCCACCCTTGAGGTGGTGAAAGGTTTTGATCAAGGTCGATCCTTTGAAGTACGCCCCTATATAGCCACCATCGGACGCCGCGATGACAATGATATCGTATTGCCCTTTGAGACAGTATCCGGTTGCCATGCCATGCTCGTGTTTGCCGACGGCGCTTGGACGATCCAGGACCGGCAATCGGTCAACGGCGTTTTTGTCAACAACAAAAAGGTGACATCTTACGAACTCGAATCCGATGATCAGATCGCCATTGGTACCGTGGTTTTGCAATTCAAGATTGCGGCCTTTCAATCCGGCCGCGGCCGAACCCGTCGAACGGCGTCAGTGACGAAGGTCGGCGGTGCTGCGGAAAAAAAATCGTCTCGCGTCTCCTCTTTGGTCTGGGGCCTTATGGGCTTTGGGCTGGCGGCAATCATCATAATCGCCACGATGATGGTCTTTGATTGGAATCGCACCAAGAACACGGTCACGCCTTTGCAGGCCAGCAAGGTTTGGGAGACGGACCTATCCGGCCGCCAGCAACCGGCAACGCCGGCGCTGGCCGATATCAACGGTGACAAATTTCTCGATGTCATCGTAGCTGATGCCCATGGTTACATCGTGGCCTTGGATGGCCAGGAGGGGAAGAAAATTTTCGAGGTCCAGATGGCCGACCGGGTTTTGGCTCCGCCGGTCACCGGAGATTTAACCGGTGACGGCCTCATCGATGTGGTTGTGGCCAGCAATGCCGGACGCATCGCAGCGGTGAACGGGCAAGGCCGGATTCTGTGGAAAACGGAACAAGACCTTCAACTCGGCGCTGTCATCAACAGGCCCGTACTGGAAGATCTAAATGGCGACAAAATCGTCGATATTATCGTACCCACAGCCAAAATGGGCCTGGTGGCGATAGATGGCCGCCGCGGATGGTTGATCTGGGATACCCGGCAGATGATCCAAGGCAAATGCATAACCTCCCCCATCCGCGCGGATGTCAACAATGACGGCACCATGGACTTCGTTGCGGCAACGGACAATGGGCAAGTGTTGACAGTCACCACCCGGAACAGCAAGCCTTGGAAATTGTGGGAAACAAAAGTTCCATCCAATGGCTACGCATCGCCTTTGTACATGCAAGTCCAGAAACGGGGCATTGTGGTAATGGCCACAGACCACAAAGGCGTTTTTGCCTTAGACGCCCTCGATGGGAATAAGGTCTGGCATGCCCAATCCGACAGCAAATTCTTTGCCAGCCCGTTGGCCTCCGACGTCAACGGTGACGATGTACCGGATATCATTTTGGCGGCAGAGGACGGAAAGCTGATCATTCTCAACGGATTGACCGGCAACACCATATGGCAGTTGGCATTGAACAACGGGCTTGAAGCCACCCCCGGCCTGTTCGATGTCGACGATGACGGTTTGCAGGATATCATCGTTGCCGATGGCGGCGGCGGGCTTCAGATGTTGAATATCACCGATGGAGATCAAGAGCTCAATCTGGCCATTACCGGCGCCCATGCCTTTTCCGCCTCACCGGTAATCGGTGATGTGAACAACGATCGGATGATAGAGGTGGTTACGGCCAGTGATAACGGCATCATCGTTGCCTATGGTCTCAACCGTTTCGTCACCAAAGGGCAGGCTGTCTGGCCGCTCTTTTTGGGCAACGACCAACACTGGCTTCAGTAGACCATAGTGTTGCATAAAAAGGATGATGCAATGAAGAGCTATTGCCAATTTACCTGGTTGTGCGCAGCGCTAATGCTGTGCGCATGCCAGTCCATGCCGAAGATCAAGGTGGTCACCATGCCTCCGGGAGGCGTGGTGCACATCAAAGAGATAGACAAAGAAGTTGATGATGGGCAGTTCATTCAACTACCCAGCGGCAATTATACATTGGAAGCAACCAAGGCGGGGTATCACTGTAAAACCACTGTTGTGGCCGTCGACGGGACCGCTTCACAGTCCCTTAAAGTAAGCCTGGGAAAAGGACACGCCCCAATTTTTATCAACAGCACCGATCCCGGCCAGGTAAGTGTATCGATAGAAGGCGAACCAGCCGGCATCACGCCGCTTGAGTTGGACTTGGATGAAGGGGATTACCGATTACTTCTCTCCAAAAAGGGATATGCTTCCCAATCCAGACAATTGACCGTCGCTGCGGGAAAATCCATAGAACTCAACTTCCGGCTCATTAAGTTGAGCACCACTCGCAGCCTGCACATAACCACCAGGCCGGCAGGAGGGCAGATCTTTATCAATGGTCGAAAGTCCGGCAACGATCCGCTCGATGTCCGATCTTCGGCGCCGGCCACCTACGAGGTGCACGCTTTAAAGCATATCGACCACGTGACGCGGCTTAAAGGAGAAAAAACGGTTATTACCAGTAAACCGGGCCAGTATGAAGTGGTTGTCCCTTTGACAAAACAACGGCTTTTTGCCCAAAAATGGCATGGGGTATCTTATGCCGTAAGGGCCGAAAACAGACGTTATCTGAAAGAACGGGTGGCCACCCCCGTAGCTCTGGAGATTCGGCTCAATAGCAGGCGCCACAAGGCCCTGGCCTCTGTCAAAGATTTGGCCGAAAGGGTGAACAAGGTCATGCACGTGGGCGATCGCGTGCGCATCGTATCAGACAGCGGCCAATGGCTGATCTGGAAACGGCATCGCATGGTGACCCCCGAATTTCAAGCTGTCGTCAAAGCGATGCAGTCGGCAATGGCCTATACCGGTGATCCATGGTCCCCCGAAATACGGGCCAGCTGGACACGCCCCGAGGCCAACGATGATCTCGTGGCCCAGATCGCTTTCGGTGTTCAGACAGAGCGGAACCCGTGGCCCCATCTATTTCTCAGGGCCAATCAACTCCGTGCCGGATCGACAGATCTTTTTCGTTGCCGTGCCGATGGTCCCCTGACGTTTCTGATCCAAGGAGGAGACATTGTGTGGCGGGACGACAGCCGAATTGAGGTGATACCCAGCGACGCTGTCTCCATGACCACGGTACCTGCCGCAGATCACCCATTGCATATATCCTGGACCGCGCCGCCCCAAAGAGTGCTGGTCACGGCGGACCGCAGTCCGGAACTAAATCCGATATCCGTTAAAAACAAGCTTCGCCCACAGGAAAAACAGATCATCGACCTGGGCATCAAACACACCGTCACGGCTTTGACGCGTTTTACATCCGGGCCGGATTACAAAGGGTGGTATCGACAGGACTTGGAGGCTGACGGGCCGTTGGCGGATCGAATCGACCTGGGCAAAGATGAGATCGGCCCCCATGACGCCAAAGGAGAATACACCCGCATCTGGTTGATCCGATTTAAAGACGGCGCAACCACCCAGCGTCAAGTGGAGGCGAGCTATGTGGTCAGCGGCCCGGAAAAGAAATTTTCCAGCGACAACTTTATAAGAAGGAGAAATTGAGATGCTGCAACTGGCGTTTAAGGAGAAGAGACGCAAACCGGTGGAGCTGAACCGATCCAGGGTGACCATCGGACGAGATAAATGCAACACCTTGGTGCTGACGGACGAGGGCATATCGGGTTTTCATGCCGAGATCCATATAGATGAAGGCAGTATATTTATCATGGATCTTAACAGCACCAACGGCACCAAGGTCAACGGCGCTAAAATAACCACCCGCCAGCCTGTTGAGATATGGGATGTCATTGAATTTGATAAAGTAAAGCTGGAAATCGTCGATTCCACCAAACGCCGACCCACTGTGGAGCGAGAATCCGTCACAAAAAACGCCTTGGAAAATGCATGGGCCCTGCAGGGGAAATCCGGCACCATGTCCGGAAAGAACTTTCCCATCGGTAAAGCCATGATTGTGGGACGTGAGAGCTGTGATCTCACCATTGATGACGCCATGATCTCCTGCCCCCACGCAAAACTGGCGTTGGATGATCAAAATCTGAGTGTAAAAGATCTTGGCAGCACCAACGGCACTTTTGTCAACGGCAAAAAAATTACGGAGGCGATTCTTAAAGCCGGCGATGAAATTAAGTTCGATAAAATGGTCTTTACCGTCAAAGGCCCTGGCCGGCCACCAGCCAAGACCGCTGTGCGTTCAGCCCTCAATCTGGCCAAAACCCGAGTGATGAATACGGCATCGGCTTCCAAAACCCAGGTCAAGCCGGCACTGGATCATCCCGCGCCGTCACCGGCGATGCTGGAAGTGGTTAAAGGCTGCAGCGGTGGGCAAATCTTTGAACTCAAGGGCGCTTTGCTGACCATCGGGCGCATGGCTGAAAACGACATCGTATTAGCAGATGAGATGGTCTCGGGTTGCCATGCACAATTAACATGTACGGGCGGCGTTTGGACCATTGAGGACAAGGGCTCATCCAACGGAACTTTGGTGAATAACGCCAAGGAGACCCGAAAGGCTTTAAAACCGGGCGACCGTTTGACCATAGGCCGGGAGGAGCTGTGCTTCAGGGACCCGCATGTCAAAAATAGTGCGGCCAGCACGAAAGTCATGGCCTCTCCCATTCAATCAGAATCCGAAGACGACTTTGCCGCCCCTTCCAAAAGGTTACCGGTTTGGATCTACGGCATTGTCGGTTTTTGCATCGCAGGGGGCGTTCTAGCATTTTTACTGTAAAAGGAGAGAGTAGATATGGTATACAAAAAAATTGTACACACACCATTGGATAGAAAAAAGCACAGTGACCGCCCAACCACGGTACGACCGGCGTACAGCTTTGAGCCTTCCGAGAAAACATGGGCATTACAGAGCAAATCCGGCACCACGGCCGGCAGAGTCATTAACATAAGCAAAGGCACCATGATTATCGGCCGCAATGCATCGTGCGACATTATCTTGGATAATGAGATGGTTTCATCTCAACACGCCCAGCTGCAATCTGCAGACGGCACCGTAAAGTTAAAAGACCTGGACAGCACCAACGGCACATACGTTAACGGAAAAAAAATTTCCGAATCCCAGCTGTTTGACGGGGACGATGTCAGTTTCGATATGGCGTCATTTACAGTCAAGAAATTATCCCTGCCGCCTTCGCAGAACAAAGTAAAATCAGCCATCAGCTTCGACAAGAGCAGTATAAGGCCTGCGCCTGGTCCGGACATGCCCGAATTAGAGCAAAAACCAGATCAATCACCTTGTAAATCCAACGCATCCATTGAAATCATCAAAGGCCGTAGCAATAAGTCCTGCTACAACCTGGATAGAGGAACATCTATCTTCGGACGCTTGGGCGATAGTGACATTGTGTTACAGGATGAAGCCGTTTCCAATTTTCATGCCCTTTTGTCCAGAATCACCGGCCAGTGGATTTTGGAAGACTATGGATCGGCAAACGGAACTTATATCAATAATGTCCAAATCACCCGCCAAGCTCTGAAAGATGGCGACATCATCAGTTTAGGACACGCTGTAATGAGATTTCATAACCCGGATTCGCAATCAGATGTTGCCGGCACACAGGGCAGCGTTGAGAAGAGCGTTCACGAACAAGGACCGATCTCTAAAGGAAAAATGGTCCTGCCGCTCATCATCTGGGCGCTGGTCAGCTTCATCGGCATTGCAATTTTTCTATAGTAAGACCAATTGCAGTGCAAAAGTCTTTAGGGTCGTGACCCCAAAAAAGATGGTAAACCCTCTTTATTTAAAATTGGAGCAAGGCTATCTGTTTTATTGGTGCCTTGGTTGAACATGGTTATAAAGCGGGCCTCATGGCGCGGCAGGTCCTCTTTGATAAGGGTTTGGAGCAGTTGTAAAAAACAAGATCACGGATTGCTTTGGCATGTCGGGCTTTCTTGTTCACCCCACCCTTGCGTAGTACGTACCGTACTCCTTTCGAACCAATGGATAACCCCGGTAAGCTTCCAAAAAGAATTTAAAAGAGGCCATCTTCAGGTAGGCGTAGACCGGAGTGGCCGAAATCGCCGCCACGGCCATTCGAAGCCAGAAACTGTCTATCAGAATAATGGCGCTTGCCGGAATAATGGCCACGAAAAGAACTTCCAATACGATTCGACCGGAAAAAAAGAGCCATGAGGTCCAAAGCAGACGCCAACTCATGAATAAATCGACAAATATCCGAAACCTGGCGCCGAACGTTCCATGACGAATCACCGCCAACTTTGAAGAGTAGCTGAATCCGGCCATTGCCACAGGAAAAGCTGCTGCAGCCAATCCGCCGGCCACAAAAAGACCGGCGGCAGTGGGTGTCCGGGACCAAATTCCCCACCCCGCAAGATAGGCCAAACCGACCCAGAGCGCCATTGCGCCGCACACCAGGCCCACCGCCAGGGCATCCCAGACCACCTGGTTCCACCGCAATACGGCCAAGGCCTCCATCACCCCAAACCGCCCGCGCTCTTGGCGATGCATGCGTCGCATATCCGAAGAGGGCCAAAGTGAGATCACCTGCTTTAACAAAAACAACCCCGCCGCCACCAAGACAACACGGGGGGTAAATACCCATTGCAACAGTTTTTCAGGTAATTGAGTAAAAACAAACCCAGCGGTCTGCTCCCCAAACTCGTAGCCCTGGGGCCAATTAAATCCTTTTTCAGGTGTTTTGACAAAACGGTGGATCATCCGATCCGCAAATATCAGAAAAAAGATCAAAAAGAGGAAGGACTTGTAGCGCAACAGCTCCTTTACCGAATGAAATGTGAGTATTTTAATGAGCTGTTTCATAAAAGCAATTTCGCAGATGCCTTTTGGGTTGGATAGTAAACCATCATTGGCTCTTTTTTATGCGACTTCAGGGTCAAGTGGGTTGATTATTCAGCCGGACCGTCACTTGATCTTTGATCCGCTCGGGTAAGACAAGGGTAATGGCGTGGTCCAATTCGGCAAAGTAGCTTCGTGCCACGATGTGGAGGGTGATGTTGAGGGTTTGCTCTTGGGCCCGGATCCCAAACCCCATCTGGTAGTCAAACTCCATCCAGCCAAACCCATGGGCATCCACCTTGAGGCGCCCGTTGTTCCGATTTGCATATTGGACCACCATACTCTCAGGCGCACCATTGATTTTGATATGGATCGTCTCCAAGGGGGGCGAAAGGTCCAAAGCATAGACCATTGTTTTATAAAAAGGCCGCCGGGTCATAAATCCAATTGAGATAAGCATGATGGCAACCACGCTAACAAGTGTGACCCATGCCCTGCGCCGGGGTGAGTCAAATTTTGCTCGGCGATCCTTGATTTTTTGATCTGGGCGAGGCAGATAAATCCCAAGGGCGGTGGCCACCATCCCCACAATCCCCAAAGACCAAATGGTATCGCTTAAAAAATGGGCGCCTTGTACCACCCGGGCCGCAGACAACAGCCCTCCCATGACAATGCCGATGGCCACGCCGCCATAGGCCAGGGTTTTGGATTGCCGGCGGAAACTGGCCATGGCTAAAAATACAAACCCCATAGTGCAGTGTCCACAGGGAAATGAAGCGCCCTTTCCGGGTGTTCCGGGCGGGAAAATAGGCCGGTATTCCCACTTGCCCCCGAATTCTATGGTCTGGCTGGGCCGGGGCCGCCCCCAATATTGTTTGAGAACGGCATTGACCAGCAATCCGGCTGCCAGCAGGGTGGTCAAGACCACCACCAGGCAGGGTCTGCGCCAAGGCTCCAAGAGCCGCAGGTAAAAGCTGGCCAGCCATGAGATCAACGCCGCCAGCGTTAACACCAATCCGGGAACGGTGCCATAGGCGTGAAGCCACACCCACAGCGCCTGTTTATCTAAATACCATCCCCGGCCGATACGATAAAAGAGTTCGGCAAC